>DATMQX010000144.1:0-19366 GCA_035567055.1 Solirubrobacteraceae bacterium | reverse complement strand
GGTCGGTGTCGAAGAAGACCGACTACGTGGTGGCAGGTGAGAGCCCGGGGACGAAGCTCGAGAAGGCGGAGCGGCTCGAGGTGCCGGTGCTCGATGAGGGGGGCCTGCGCGCGCTGCTGGGCGCATAGCCGCCGTCAGGTTTCTTCGCCTTCGCGCGCCTGCGCGGCCTGCAAGGCTGCCTGTTCGGCCTGTTCGTGCGCTTCTTCTCGTTCTTCGCCAGTCTGTGGTTCGTGTTCGTGGATTTCCCTGACTTCCGCTTCGTCGTCTTCTCGTTTCAGCTGCGCGACGAGATCTCCGACGATCCCGCCGTGCGCCTGCGCCGAGACCGCGATTTCGTGGGGGTTGGCGAAGCAGAAGGGGCTGAGCCCGAGTACGACGACCAGGAAGGCCAGACATGTGCTGCTCCGCGCTTGCGCCATCGCGGACAATCTCGGCCGATCGAGCTGTCTGCTTGAGCGTTGCCGGGGCGCGTCCAGGCGCCGCGGGATCCGGGCGGCGGCCGATCAGTAGTCCGCGATCGTGATCGCCATGTGGTCCTGGAAGGTGTGAGCCGCCGGCGTTTCGATGCCGTCGGTGAAGAGCGCGAAGGCGAGCAGATGCCCGCCGGCGGACTGGCAGTAGCCGACAAGGTTCGAGACGCCGCTCAGCGTCCCCGTCTTGCCCTGGCAGCGCCCCGCGGCGCCGGTGTGGCGCATGCGACGCTTGAGCGTGCCGCTGCGACCGGCGACGGCCAGGCTGTCACGGAGCACCGAGCCGGTTGGGCTCGCGGCGAGCGCGACCAGGAGGGCGCCCACCTGAAGCGGCGAGGTCTCATCGACGGGCGAGAGCCCGGAGCCGTCGACGACGCGGGGGTGCAAGCCGAACACACCGGCGACGGTCTGAGACACGACCGCCGCGCCGGCCGCCGTCGTGCCCGCACCGCCGAAGCGGGCGCCCAGATCCTTCAGCAGCGTCTCTGCGAAGAAGTTGTCCGAGGGAGGGAGCATCAGGCCCATCAGCTGGGCGATCGTCGGAGACTGCACGCCGGCGAGCGGGGTTGCGCCCGCCGGGGTCGAGGCCGCGCCGCTGCGGCCCGTGATCTTGACGCCGTAGCCCTTGAGGAGCGCCCATAGACGCCGCGCGGCATAGGCGGCGGGTGCGTGCCGGCCGCGTTCGGACCCGCTCGCGCCCCGATCGAAGGACAGGCCGCTCAAGGTCCCTTCCAGGAACGGGTCGGGCGCGTAGCCGCTCGACGGCTCTCCGCGCAGCGAGTCCAGGTAGGTCTCGTCGCCGAGGATCGAGCCGTTGACGCGATGGATTCCGTCCGTCCGCACGAGCTGGCTGGCGAGCGCAGAGACGCTCGCGCCCCTGCCGCCGTAGGCGCCATGGATGAACGCCGAGCTGCCGAACGTCGGATCCCCTCCACCGCGCAGGTACAGGTTGCCTTCCCAGATTCCTCCCGGCGCGAGGTGGCCGGCGCCGCTGACGGTCGTCGTCAGACGGCCCACGGGACCGAAGCGGGCGAGGATGCTCGTCGCCGTGTAGAGCTTCTCGACCGAGGCCGGCGGGCGCAGCACGGCCGCTCGTTCGGAGAAGAGCTCCTGCTTGGCCGTGACGTCATAGACGTAGGCGCCGTCCTGGGGGCCGGCGAGCGAGAGCTGGTGGCTCAGGTCGCTCTGCAGCGCCGACAGTTCGACCGTCGCGCCCGCCGTCGAGGGCCCCGCGACGCCGAGAAGCGAGACTCCGGAAAGCAGGCTGAGGGCAAGGGCAAGCCGTTTCCGGGTCACGCCGCCCTAGAATGCCCTTGTATGGGCAAGGTTGTCAAGCTGGAACCGACGCTCAACGGCGGCGGTACACCAGCGAGCAAGGCCCGGGCCCGTCGGGTCGCAGCCCGGGGGGTCGGCCGTCCCGGGTCGATCGATCGGCGGCGCCGTCCAAGGCGGGACAAGACCGCCCTCGTGCTCGGCGGCGGCGGGTTCACTGGCGGCGTCTACGAGATCGGTGCGCTCAGGGCGCTCGACCTGCTCGCCGTAAACAGCAGCGTCAACCAGTTCGACGTCTACGTCGGCACATCGGCCGGGTCGTTCATCGCCGCGCTGTGCGCCAACGGTGTCACCCCCGAGGAGATGATGCGGGTCGTCACCCGCCAGGGCAAACTCCCCTTCAAGGACATAGACATCGGCGACCTGCTGCGCCTGAACGTCACGGAGTTCGCCCGCAAGGGCGCGCTGATGCCGTGGCGGGCCATGCTTCTCGCCCGACAGCTGATCTCCCAGCGCGGCGCCGTCTCGATAATGGACGCCGTCATGGCCCTGGCCGAGGGGCTGCCCTCCGGCGCCTACACGGGCTCGGGGATAGAGAGCTATCTGCGTAAGGTGCTGAGCGAGCCCGGACGCACGGACGACTTCCGCGAGCTCGCCTGTGAGCTGTACCTGACAGCCACCGACCTCGACACGTGCGAGCGTGTGGTCTTCGGCGTCGATCCCACCGAGGACGTGCCGATCTCGACCGCGGTGCGGGCCTCCGGGGCGCTGCCGATGGTCTACGCGCCCGTGAAGGTCGGCGACCGCGAGCTGATCGACGGAGGCATCGTCTCGACGACCAACCTCGACATCGCGATCGAGGCAGGCGCCAAGTTCGTCGTGGTGATCAACCCGATCGTGCCGTTCGTCAACGACTTCTCCGGCAGCGTGCGCACGCTGCGCGGCTCGCGTCCGCGGCGCGTCTCGGACATGGGCTTCCCGCAGATCGGCTATCAGGCGTTCAAGCTGGTCGCCCACCAACGCCTGCATGAGCTGAAAAAGGGTTGGGAGGCCCGCTATCCGGGCGTCGACATCGTTCTGATCGAGCCGGAGCCGACGGACGAGCTGATGTTCCAGACCTCGATGATGAGCTTCGCCTCGCGTGTCGAGATCGCACGCCACGGCTTCCAGTCGGTGACGAAACACCTCGCCGGCGAATACGAGCACTACCAGACCGTCGCAGAGCGCCACGGGATCGGCATCTCCGAGAAGCGGCTGCGAAAGGTGGTCGACCATTTCGACGCCGGCGCGGAAGAGGTGAGCGCCTGGCGCAAGATCCTCGAAGGCACGACCGGCGCGCTGCTGCGCCAGGCCGGCTCGGCGAGCTGATCGCGCAGACGCTCGCGCCGGGCGACGGCGCGTCCGCGCGCCGTGCCTAGGTGACTTTGTCGAGTGCGTTCAGCAGACGGTCGGTGGCGGCCGCGTTGCGCAGGGCGATGCGCACGTGGTGCGGCTCGCCCAGGGCGCTTCCCGCGGCCACAAGCACGCCTGTCCGGGCCAGGCGTCCCGCGAGCTCGTCCCCCTCGAGGTCCGGATGCGCCGCCCACAAGAAGTTCGCCTGGCTCTCGGCAACCTCGAAGCCGCGCTCCCGCAGTGCCGCGGTAAGCCGCGGACGCTCCTGGGCGATCGTCCGCACGCGGCGCTCGACGAGAGCCGTGCAGCCGCGCAGGGCCTCCAGTGCCCCCGCCTGCGAGACCTCGGAGACGCCGAGGTCGGGCTCCAGCTCTGCGAGCAGGTCCTCGGAACCGGGCCCGCCGAGGGCATAGCCGACGCGCAGGCCCGCCAGCCCCCAGGCCTTTGAGAAGCTGCGGAAGACCAGCAACCGCGAGTGGCGCTCCAGCAGCGCGATCGAGGCGTTCGTCGGCTGGGCGTCGACGAACTCGACGAGCGCCTCGTCGAGCAGCACCGCAACTCCGTCGGGCAGTCCGTCGAGCAGCCGCTCAAGCGTTGCGGTGCTGAGCAGCTCGCCGGTGGGGTCATTCGGGCTGGCGAGCGCCACGACACGCGTGTCGGGCTGCTGTGCCGCATGCAGCAGATCGTCCACCCCGCCCGAGATCGGCACGGCCTGTCCGTGGGCGCGGCGGGCCATGATCGGGTAGAGCGGGTAGGAGGGCCAGGAGGTGAGCAGCCGCTGGCCGGGCTCGATCAATGCCCGCGTGGCCGCGCTGAGGAGCTCCGCCGCGCCGTTTCCGAGTATCAGGCGCGCGCGGTCGACGCCGTGGTGCTCGGCGAGCGCGTCGCGGAGTTCGGAGCCGCGCGTGTGGGGGTATCGATGCAGTCCGCGTCGTGCTACGAAGGTGATCGCGTTGACGACGCGCGGGTGGGGAAGCTCCGGCCAGGTCGTCTGCGAGAGGTCGAGAGTCTCGATGCGCGTGAGCGCCTTCTGCTTGCGTTCGAAGGCTTCCTGGCGTAGGCCCTCGTTGACCTCCTCCTCGGACATCCCTTCGAATTGGCGATAGTAGTCGAGGAGGCTCACGGTATCGCCGTTCTAGCAGTAATCCTCGGAGGCGCCCGGCGCGCGGCCTGCCGCACGACGCCGGGCGCGTTACACGCCGTGACTGGAGAAGGAGCTCGAGCCGGGCCCGTGGATGACGAGGAACCAGAACACGAAGATGATCGCTCCGACCGCTGCGGTCGCGGCGAAGATGCGTCCGAGCACGCCCGTCCGCTGGTCATGACCGGCCGCGCGGCGCACGAGGATCCACGCCTGGTCCAGGCGCCGTAGCAGCGAGAGCGTGCCGAACAGGAGCCCGAACAGCCCAGCGAACGCAACGAGGATCCCGAGGCTCACGCTGCCCGTGAGGTAGTTCGCCTCCGAGCCCAGCCACAGGCACGCGAGCGGGATCGGGCCCCAGCACAGCAGGCTGAGGAAGGTCATGGCAGCGAGCATGAAGCCGGCGAGCGAGCCGTCCGCCCGCTGACGCAGCTCGCTTCCGCGCTCGGGCAGCGCACGGTAGCGAACGGGCGCCGTGCCCGGGCGCCGACCGACGAACAGTCCGCCGTTATCCGCAGGGTCTGTGCGCATCACTCTCCATCTTCGCAGCTATGGTGGCGGGCCACGCTAGCCGGCGTAGAGCGCGTCGAACAAATCCGCGTAGCGCTCGTTGACGACGTTGCGCTTGACCTTCAGCGTGGGCGTCAGCTCACCGGTCGCCTGCGAGAGGTCGTGGTCGAGGATCACGAACTTCTTGACCTGCTCGACCTGCGCATATTTGGCGTTCGCGCGGTCGATCTCCTGCTGGATCAGGGCGTGGATGGACGCGTCGCGCGAGAGCGACGGGATGTCCTCGGGCAGGCCGTGCTCGCGGGCGTAGGCCGGTATCTCTTCCTCGTCCAGCGTGATCAGCACGACCGGATAGGGACGCTGGTCGCCATGCATCATCGCCTGCGATATCCAGCGGCTCTGCTTGAGGTCGTTCTCGACGTTCGCCGGCGTGAGGTTCTTGCCCCCGGCGGTGATGATGATGTCCTTCTTGCGCCCGGTGATCGACAGGTAGCCATCCTCGTCGATCGAGCCGAGGTCTCCGGTGTGCAACCAGCCGTTCTCGACGGCGCCGAAGCTGGTTGAGGCCTGGTTGTGGTAGCCGGCGAAGATGTTGGCGCCTTTGATGAGGATCTCGCCGTCGTCTGCGATCTTCAGCTCCACTCCGGGCAGCGCTCGTCCCACGGTGCCGAAGCGGTGGTGTTCGAGCGTCGAGGTGGTCGCCGCGGTGGCGGTCTCGGTCATCCCGTAGCCCTCGAACACCGGCACGCCGCACGCGTAGAAGAACTCGAGGATCTCGTGTGCGATCGGAGCGGCGCCGCTGGTTGCCTGGCGGACGCGGCCGCCGAAGATCGCGCGCACGTTCTTGAAGAGCTGCTCGTCCGCCTCCTCGAACGGCTCCCTCAGCTCCTCGGGCACCTGCTCGCCCCGGTTCATCAGGTCGCGCACCTTCACGCCGAGCTTGATGGCCTCCTCGACCCGCTCCTGCTCCTCGGCCGGCAGCGCCTCGATGGCGCCGTGGGCGAGCGTGTAGATCTTCTCGAACACGCGCGGCACCGACGGAAGGTAGGTCGGCTTCACCTCGCTCAGCTCGGGGATGACCTGTTTGGTGTCGCCGCCGTAGTAGGCGAGCGTGCTTCCCAGCGAGAAGGCGCCGAGCTGCACGAGCAGCGCGTAGGAGTGGGCGAGCGGGAGGTACAGGTAGATGACCTCGTTCTCGGTTATCTCCCGCACCTCGGAGATCATCTCGATGATCGCGCAGTAGTTGCGATGGGTGAGCACGCAGCCCTTCGGCGGCCCCGTCGTGCCCGAGGTGTAGATGAAAGTGAAGGGATCCTCCGGCCGTATCGCCGCGCGGCGGGCCTCGAGCTCATCGGGTGAGCGCTTACGACCGCGCTCGCGCAGCTCGTCGAGAGTTATCGCGCCCAGGGACTGCACCGGCGGGGCCGAGCCGTTGGCGTGACTCTCGCCGCTCGGCGGGTCGATCACGATGACCGTGCGCAGGTGCGGTAGGCGATCGCGGATGGCGGCGACCTTAGCGAGCTGCTCCTCGTTCTCGCAGACGATCGCGCAGGCCTCGGAGTCGGAGAGCACCCAGTGGCACTCCTCGGGCGAGTTCGTCTGGTAGATCGGCACCACGACGGTGCCGGCGGTCGTCGCACCGAGGTCGGCGTAGCTCCACTCCGGGCGCGTGTTGGCGAGGATGCATATGCGCTCGCCGGCCCCGATGCCCAGGTCGATGAGGCCTAGTCCGACCTCCCGCACGATGTCGCTCAGCTCGGCGTAGGTCACGTCGTGCCACTCGCCGTCGCGCTTGTAGCGCACGGCGACCATCTCGGGGTGCTCGGCGGCCGAGCGCGGGATCACATCTGCGATCGTCCGCGCCCCGGTGGTCGGCGCGGCGGCGGCCTCCATCAGGACTCTCCTCCTCAATTTAGGTAAGGCAACGACTCTCTGGGAGATGTTACCGCCCGGGTTCCGAGCGCCCAAGCCAGGATCGATTGGCTTAGATGGGATTCGGGACGTCGAGGAACACGTGGCGAAGGTCGAAGCGCCTCGCAAGGTGCTCGCCGAGGCGTCTGACCCCGAAGGTCTCGGTGGCGTAGTGCCCGGCTGCAATGAAGTGCAGGCCGAGCTCGCGGGCCTGCGCCATGCTGCGCTCGGCCGGCTCCCCGGTGATGAAGGCCTCGGCGCCGGCGGCCGCCGCCTCGCCGAGGTAGTCGGCGCCCGCGCCCGAGACGATCGCGATGCGCCGGACCCGTTCGGGCCCGGCGTCGAAGACCAGCGGCTCGCGTGCCGTCACGTCGCGGGTGCGCTCGAACAGCTCGCCCGCCGTGACGCCGCCGGACGCCAGCTCGGCGACGACTCCGATCGGGTCGCCGCGGTGGAGCGCGAACGGACGGAGCTCCTCCGCGCCCAAAGCACGCGCGAGCAGGGCGTTGTTCCCGAGCTCCAGGTGAGCGTCGAGGGGGAGGTGGTAAGCCGCGAGCGAGATGTCCGCGTCGAACAGGACCCGCAGGCGGCGCTTGAGCTGCTCGTCGATGGGCCCGGGGCCCGTGCCCCAGAAGATGCCGTGATGGACGAGCAGAAGGTCGACATTCTCGGCGGCGGCCAGTTCGAAGAGCTCGAGGTGAGCCGAGACGCCGGTGGCGATCGTCGCCAGCTCCGCGCGGCCCGGCACCTGCAATCCGTTCGGGCCATAGTCCTCGAAGCGCTCCGGCTCGAGGATCGCGTCGATCTCCGCGAGGACCTCTTTGAGCGTCGCAGGCACCGGCCGAAGATAGCGGTGTGGAATACTCCGTTGCGCCACGGGGCGTGGCGCAGCCTGGTAGCGCGCACCGTTCGGGTCGGTGAGGTCCCCGGTTCGAATCCGGGCGCCCCGATTGCTTGCTGGTGGGAGCCGAGCTACAACGCTCTGCTGGACAGCTGCTTCAGGACGTTCAAGATCACCGTGATGCGATGATGACGTCTCACCCGGACCTTGATGAACGTTCGTCTGGTGATTCGACCCCAAGGACAGCGGCCCCAGGCTGACAGCCGGGCGAAAGCTCTATCCGGAGGTGGTATATGCCAGAGCCTGTTGACCCCCATCATCTCCTGCTGATCGGGGCCGGACCAGGAGTCGGCGCCGGCGTGGTTCGGCGCTTCGGTCGCGAGGGCTTCCGCAGCACACTCATCTCCCGCAGCAAAACGCTCGACCAGCTCGCCCCTGAACTGCGCAGCGACGGCCTTGAGATAGAGGCGATCGCTGCGGATATCGAGGATCTGGACGGCTACCGCGAGACGCTCGAAGGGATCTTCAGCGCCCCGGGGCCCCCCGGTGTCGTCGTGTACAACGCTGCCATGCCAGATCCAGGCCAGATCCTCGACACCACCGTCGAGCGGCTCCGAACCGCGCACGACGTCGATGTCCTCGGCGCCGTCGTCGCGGCCCAGGTAGCCGCGCCCGTCCTGCGGGCAGCTGGCGGCGGCACCCTGCTGGTCACCAGCGGCGGCTTCGCGGACAATCCAGTGCCCGCACTCGCGAGCCTCTCGATTGGGAAGGCCGCCCTGCGCTCGGCGCAGACGCTGATTGCCGCCGGCGTCGGGGACGACGGCATCCACGCCGCGACCGTCACGATTGCCGGTGCCGTCAAGCCGGGGACGGACTTCGATCCGGACAACATCGCGGAGCTTTTCTGGACCGCCCATACAGACTCGAAGGACGCCTGGCAGACTGAGTATCGGTTCACAGGCGCATAGCGGGGCGCCAGCGCCGACACGTGCCGACGATCGGTCCGGCGCGCGAAGGTGGAACCTGGCCCGCTCATCGCGGGCCAGGTTCATCTCACGGCGACAGCCGGCTGGCCACCGACTCGGCCATCAGATTCCTTGACCGTAGTTGGTGCAGCTGGCTCGGAAGGACGGGTTCGGGCTCGAGCTGAGCTGGTTGAGCACATTCTGCAGAGACGGCGAGTCGTCGAACATGCCGATATGTGCCACGGGGTCGCTCGGGCACTGGTTCTGGATGGTGATGTTGGTGACGTTCGGCCCGCTGAGGAACGCGTTCGCGTACGGCGTCACCACCTCGTCATGGGTGGTCTCGATCACCGCATAGCGCACGCCGGCGACGACCGGGTCACCAGCTCCGAACAGCTTTTTGATGAACGCGGAGGTGTTCTCCTGTTCCGGCAGCGACGGCGCACCAAGGAATTCGAGCAGGCTGCCGACGATTTCCGAGGCGAACGGGAACACTTCGAGCAGCTGGGTTAGCCCGTTGAGCGTCGTGCCATGGTTGCTAGGCGCCAGTCCGATCAGCGCGCGGACCCTGCTGGCGCCGCCCAGGAACTTGATGTAGTAGCTGGGCATCATGCCGCCTTGTGAGTGGCCCACGAGATCGACCTTCGAGGCGCCCGTTTTCGAGAGCACGTTGTTGACGAACGACCTGAGTTCTTCAGCCGAGTGTTCGATGTGGTTGAGACCGTCGATGCGAGGACCGATGAACGGCCAGAGTTCAAAGGAGGCCAGCGTTGCGCCGTAGTTGAACGCATAGACGCAGTAGCCGTTGTTCGCGAGCAGCGGCGCGAGGGTCACCCAGTTGGATCCCTCATCGGCGAGCGTCGCGTGGACGAGCACAACCGGATAGGGGTGCGATGAGGTCGGTCTGCAGCCGTTGTTCGCCCCTTGCACCGTTTCCGGTTGCCAGGTCTCATTCCAGATTGCGTCCCCAAGCGCCGCGCTGCCGTACGGAACCGAGTAACTCGCGCTCGCCGTCGCCGGCATGGCGACGGCCGCAAGCGTGGCCACTGTCGCAGCGAACATGGTCGCCTTGACCTTCAGCATGGAAATCCCCTCTCCGTTTGGTTGGCCCTGCCCCTGCGACTGCTCGAAACGCCCTCGACGGACGGATCGCATCCGCATCCTCCTTCGACGCGCATCCTAAGTTGCCAGGGAGCGGAGAGTCAATGCATCGGTGAGCGTCCGCAGGCGTCTCACAAGGATCCCTTCAGGCTTACGGGCACTGCGTATAGTCCGAGCCATGGCACGAGGGCTGGCCATGGTTGCGGTGGCGCTCATAGCAGCCTGCCTCAGCCCTGTATTCGCGGACTCGCATGTGACGCACACGCCACGTCCGGCGAGCACCCTCAGCCTCGCTTTCAACACCCGGACGTTCAAGCTCCACTACCGGCTCAGCTGCCAACCCCCGTCCGGCACGCTGTCGCGGCCTCGAGCGGCCTGCGCGGCGATCGCCCGTGTGCCGGCCATGCTGTTCCCTCCGGCGCAGACGGGAGGTCCCCGCAGCTGCCCTCCTCCGCATTGGAGCCTCGCGGTCACCGGCAGCTACCGTGGGCGGCGCGTCGACGCGAGCTTCTTCTCTCCCTGTGGCGAGGCCGCGATCGGGGGCCTCTGGCTCGCGTATCTACCGTCGCCGCAGCAGCTGGAGCGGGTCGACGTCGATCGCGGCCTTGGGCCGCTGCATCTCGGCGAGCCCGCCGCGTCGGCGCGTGACCTTCTCGGTCCGCCCACCGAACGGAAGGGCAGCCTCGACGTCTATCACCTCGGAGTCGTCGCTTCGGTGCACGAAGGCGTGCCCGTGATCTTCGCCGTCGGCTACGGACACCTGCGTCGGGTGACATCGCTCATCTACAACGGATTCCCGACCATCTATCAGGAATCCCTCGCGCTGCCTCCCGGGAAAAGCTCCCCTGTGAGGCGCTGGCCGACGGTCGTTTGCGGGGGACGTCCGGGCCGCGCGGATCACAAGCTGATCGCGGGGCGACCGACGACCATCATCTGGTCCTCCACCGATCATCCGACGGCTATCGTCACGAGCACGCCCTTTGCGGCATGCGCCGGCGCCGCCGCGACCGCGCCCGCCGGATGTCGGCCGAGCGTGCCGTGCATCGCAACAGAGACCGCCGCTGTCAGGCGGCGCTGGCCCGCCCGCTCTCGATCGCAATGAGGATCCTGATTCTCGAGCATGAACCCGACTCGCCGGCCGGGTTCCTGGTTGGGTGGGCGCGCCGGAGAGGCCACTCGCTCGAAACACTTCAGGTCCCGAGGCTCCAAGCGTGGCCCGATCCGAGCGAGTCCGATGTGATCGTCAGCCTCGGCTCGGACTGCTCGGCGCACGCCTCAGTCGACCCGTGGATCGAGCGGGAGATCGCCTTCCTGCGCGAATGCCATCACGCCGGGATGCCGCTCCTCGGCATCTGCTTCGGCGCACAGGCGCTCGCCCTTGCTCTCGGCGGGACGGTCCGGCGCGCGGACTTCGTTGAGGTGGGGTGGAGTTCGACACACAGCAGCGAGCCCGAGCTGCTGCCCAGCGGTCCGTGGTTCGCGTGGCACGAGGATGTCTTCAGCGTTCCTCCCGCAGCACGGGAGATCGCGCGCTCCGACGCCGGTCCGCTCGCCTTCGTCTCGGGCCTCAGCATTGGCCTGCAGTTCCACCCGGAGGTCGACTCGCGAGTGATACGCGGGTGGATCAACGGGGCCCGCGATCGCATCGCCGAGCTGTCGATCGACGAGGACGCGCTGCTGGGAGAGGTCGCGGCGGGAGCGAGAGCCCGAGCCGAGGATCTCTTCGACCGCATCGTGCGCTACTGGAAGGACGGCCCGAGTCGGTCATCCGTGCCGGCGGGGCCGCGCGTAGGGCGGCGGGATCAGCCAGCTGCGCCAGCCGGCGGGTCGCCCTCCGGGGCCTGCGTGGCGGGTGGTGGCGGCTTCTCGGCCGCGTCCGGCTCGAGCCGGTCCACGTAGGACTGGGCCTTGGCGGCTGCGCCCGCGATCTGGTCGTGGTACTTGCCGCCGGTTCGCTGATCGGCGGTGACCTCCGCCTTTTCGACCGCCTCCTTGATCTGATCCTTGTGCTCGGCGGCCGTGTCCTCTGCTCTTTTCGTCAACTGCTTGAGTCTGTCTGAAATGCCCATGTCGCTCCCTGGCGAGGGTTACCGGAATCAGCATGTTGACACGCAGGCGACGCCGGTTGCGCAGGCGAGCGGATCATCTGGGCTGCGCGTCGGGCGCGCCGTAGCGCAGGCCGTCGACGATCAGCCCGAGCAGACGCGCGGCCTGCTCGCGCCAGCCGTCCTCCTGAGGCAGGAGGAAGACGGATCCCGTTGCGCGGAAGACGTCCTCTGCGTCGATGTCCGCTCGCAGCGACCCGGCATCGACGCCTGCCTGCAACAGCGTTGCCAACGCGGCCAGCAGCTGGCCGCGGGTCTCGGCGTAGATGTCGTTGCCGGACTCGATGATGGCCCGCAGCGCGCCCGACATGCCGCGCTTGGCCGCCACGTAGTCGAGATAGCGTTCTGTCCAGCGCTCCAGGGCGATGTCCGCGGGATGCTCGACCAGCAGCTCGGCCGCCGCGGCGGTGATGTGGGCAACCTCGCTGCGGTAGGCGGCCTCCACGAGCGCGTCGCGGGTGGGGAAGTTGCGATACAGCGTGGCGATGCCGACGCCCGCGCGGGCGGAGACCGCCTCCAACGGGACGTCGGTTCCGGACTGCGCGAACAGCTCCGAGGCCGCGGCGAGGAGGCTTTCACGGTTGCGCCTGGCGTCGGCGCGCAATGGCTTCGCGGTGGTGCTCATGGGCAGGAAATGGAGGCAACCTCCATTTTTATGCTACGTTGGTCGTAGCGAACGGAGGACATCTCCGCTTCCCAGCTTAGCGTCGCCAACCAGGGAGATCCCATGCCCACCCTCATCAGCACGCCCTTCGGCTTCCAGACCACCGCCGCCGAGGTGCTCGACGGCGTCGACCTGTCCGGAAAGCGGGCCGTCATCACCGGCGGCGCGTCCGGCATCGGCATCGAGACCGCCCGTGCGCTCGCGGGCGCCGGCGCCACCGTCACCTTGGCCGTGCGCGACACCGCCAAGGGAGGCGAGGTCGCTGCGGAGATCACCAGGACAACGGGCAACGAGCAGGTGGATGTCGGTGCCCTGGAGCTGACCGACCCAGCCAGCATCGACGCCTTCACCGGAGACTGGCGCGGGCCGCTCGACATCCTCGTCAACAACGCGGGTGTGATGGCTCTGCCCGAGCGCACGCTCACCTCCGACGGCCAGGAGACGCAGTTCGCCACCAACCACCTCGGCCACTTCCGCCTGGCGGTCGGGCTGCACGACGCGCTGGCAGCCGCCGACGGAGCCCGCATCGTCGCCGTCAGCTCCGCCGCCCACCTGCGCTCGCCGGTTGTCTTCGACGACCTCAACTACTCGTTCCTGGAGTACGACGGCTGGGCCGCCTACGGCCAATCCAAGACGGCCAACGTCCTCTTCGCCGTCGGCGTCGGTCAGCGATGGGCCGACGACGGCATTGTCGCGAACTCGCTGATGCCTGGCTCGATCCGCACGGGCCTGCAGCGGCACATCGACCCGGAGTGGTACGAGCGCGTCCGCGAGCAGCTCAAGGACGTGATGCCCGTCAAGTCGCCCGAGCAGGGCGCGGCGACCTCGGCGCTGCTGGCGGCCTCGCCGCTCCTCGACGGGATCTCCGGGCGCTACTTCGAGGACGTCAACGAGGCGGAGGTCGTCCCGGAGCGAGGGGGTCTCGGCGGGAAGGGCGTTGCGGGCTACGCGCTTGACCCGGCCAACGCCGAGCGGCTGTGGGACATCTCGCTCGAGCTCATTGGCGCCTAGCACGGCCTGCGATGGCCGACAGGTTGAACGGACACCGACTGAAGGGGAGCGCAATGACCCAGGCAGATCTCATCACCACCCCGTTCGGATTCGACTCGACGGCCGCCGAGGTAATCGCCGGCATCGATATGTCGGGCCGGCGCGCGATCGTGACAGGCGCATCGTCTGGCATCGGGGTCGAGACCGCGCGGGCGCTCGCCGGAGCGGGCGCCGAGGTGACACTTGCCGTCCGCGACACCAGCGCCGGTGATCGCACGGCCTCCGAGATCGTCGCCAGCACCGGTAACACGGCCATCCAAGTCGGCCGGCTGGACCTCGCAGATCGCGCATCCATTGCCGCGTTCGCCGCGAGCTGGAGCGGACCTCTGCACCTGCTCATCAACAACGCAGGCGTGATGGCACTCCCGGATCTTCAGCTGACCCCAGAGGGCTGGGAGCTGCAGTTCGCGACGAACCATCTTGGCCACTTCGCGCTCGCGCTTGGCGTGCGTGACGCCCTGGCGGCCGCCGGCGACGCCCGGATCGTCTCGCTCAGCTCCCGCGGGCACCTGCGTTCGCCGGTCGTCTTCGAGGACGTCAACTTCACCTCGCGTCCGTACGACCCGTGGCTCGCCTACGGGCAGTCGAAGACCGCCAACATCCTGTTCGCCGTCGAGGCGACGCGCCGCTGGGGTGGGGACGGCATCGCCGCCAACGCCGTCCACCCGGGTGCCATCGCGGAGACCAACCTGTCCCGTCACATGGACCCCGCTGTCCTGGCTGATCTCCGCGCCTCAGGCGCGCTCAAATTCAAGACGATCGAGCAAGGCGCTTCGACGAGCGTACTCGTCGCATCCTCGCCTCAACTGGAGGGCGTCGGCGCCCGGTACTTCGAGGACTGCAACGAGGCGGCCGTGGTCGACCCCGAGACCTCGGAGGTTGGTCTCGCGGGCGTGGCCGCGTACGCGCTCGATGCTGAGAACGCGGCGCGGCTGTGGGAGGTGTCCCTCGACGCGATCGGGTGAATCGGCTCGGCCGCCCTGCTCCGTTTACCGCCGAGGCGCTGAGGGTAACCGCGCAGCGTGCATTCGCGTCCAAGGGAGCCGAGGCCTTGCGCGCGGGCGTAATCGATCAGCAGCTGATCGCGTATTTGATGGACGCCCACGCGATCGAGGAACAGTCGCTCGGATTGCTCAGGAGGGCGCGCCGCGCCAGCGGGCGAGACGACCTCCGCCAGATCTATGCGGAGTATCTCGCCCGGGCGGAGGAACACAGACAGATGCTCGAGGAGCGACTGCAAGCCCACGGCGCGAAGTCCTCTGCGCTCGAGGACGCCGCGATGCGCCTCGGCGCGCTCAACTGGAGTCTGATCTTCCAGGCCCAGCCGGTCAGCCCGGGAAAGGCGACCGCCCTCGTGTTCGCGATGACCCACCTGAAGATCGCAGGCTACGAACTGCTCAAGCGCGTGGCGGCGCGTGCCGCGGACGAGGCGACCGTCGCGATGACGGAGCGGGTGCTCATGGACGAGCGCGCCGGCGCAGCGCGGCTGAGCGAGAGCTTCGACACGGCTATAGAGGCCTCGCTCGACGTCTGGAACGCTCCTCGAAACGCCGTCGGACAGCTGCGTCGCAAGCTCGCGATCGGCGACGGCGAGCCGACTGCGCTGCGCTCCGTCTAGCCCGAGCCGCCCGCGGATCGCCCTCTCAGAGCGCCCCGTTCCTGCGGTCGCGATCTTCGCTCTCGCCGACCAGCAGGAACGCGAGCGCGACGAACGCGATGCCCGCAAGACCCAACAGTCCCGCGCCGACTATCGACGCGACCGTTCCACCCACTGCGAGCAGCAGCACGACACCCGCCACGAGCGCGAGCCCACCGACGGCGACGGTGAAGAGGTCGGCTCTCGTGAGGGAGTTCATCCTGGCGCACGATATCCCTCTGTCAGGCCCTGAAACGGCCGCCACCGGCCCACGGGAGCCGGCCGGACTCGATCCAAACGGGACCCCGTCCGCGCAAAATTTGATCCGTTGGGGGAGATCCGGTAGAATCGGCGGGTCGCCGAGAGCGTCCGAGGGTAGCCTCAGACCGCGAGGCATCTAAGACGGAGGAGGTTGCAAGATGGCTTCGACCGCCGCAGTCGTGCCCACGCAAGGGCTCGCTCCATCGAAGACTGACGATGTTGCCGAGCTCTTCGAGCGCTGGCACCGTCACGCCGACCCGATGGCGCGTGAGGCGCTGGTTCGCCGTTTCATGCCGCTCGCCCGCCGCCTTGCCCGACGCTACGAACGCTCCTCGGAGCCATTCGAGGACCTTCTGCAGGTCGCATCGCTGGGGCTGTTGAAGGCCCTGGACCGCTTCGACCCCAAGCGCGGTCACCCCTTCTCGTCGTTCGCCGTGCCGACGATCCTCGGCGAGATGCGTCGTTATTTCCGTGACTCCGGATGGTCGGTGCACGTCCCTCGCGGCGAGCAGGAGCGCGCGCTCAAGGTCCGCGATGCGCAGGAGAGCTTCGCGAACGAGCACGGGCACGCGCCGACCGTGAACCAGCTTGCCGAGTACCTCGAGGTGGACAGCGGCGAGGTCATCGAGGCGCTGCAGGCGATCCAGGCGTACGAGGCCCTGTCGCTCGATGCTCCCCGTCCCGGCGCCGACGGAGATGCGATGACGTACGGCGAAGCCGTCGGCCACGAGGACGAGCGCTACGAGCTCGTGGAGCTCGACGCCACCGTCACGGCGGTGCTCGAGCGCATTCCGGCGCGCGAGCGCATGATTCTTCGCATGCGGTTCGTCGAAGACCTCACCCAGACCGAGATCGCTGCTCGCGTCGGCGTTTCGCAGATGCAGGTCTCTCGACTGCTACGCCGCTCCCTCGATCAGCTTCGCGCGCTCACGCAGGACACCAAGAAGGCGCTCTAAGCGGCCGGCCGCGCGGCCTGTATCTTTCGGTTGCACACAGCCTGACCGAGCATGACTCGCGGAGTCGAATCGGTCTGCACCGATCGCCGCACCGGCATGGCCGCGCCTCCGAACATCCGCCTCGATCTCTCCAACCGGCCGGAGAACGTCGTGCTCGTCCGCGAGACCCTTGCCGGCGTCGCCGAGGCGATCGGGCTCGATGCAGCCGACCTCGATGACATCCGCACGGCGGTCACGGAGGCCTGCAACAACGTGGTACTGCACGCCTACGAGGGCGAGGAAGGTGGGCTCGAAGTCGAGATCTACGCGATGGGAGGCGTCTGCTCTGTCTTCGTGCGCGACCGCGGCATCGGGCTCCAACCGCACGCGAGCGAGGACCAGTGGATCGTCGGCATCGGCCTTCCGGTCATCGAAGCATTGGCTCATCGGGTCGACTTCGAGGAGACGCCGGGCGGCGGAACGGAAGTGCGAATGGAGTTCGCCACGCCGGGCGCTCAAACCTTGGAGCCGCCCGAAGGGGAGGCCGCCGGATTTCCGAATGGCGTACTCGGAGCAGGCGCCACGAAGGTGACGATCGCCCCGGTCGCGCCGCTTGCGCGCACGGTGCTGCCGCGGCTACTGGGCGTGCTCGCCGCACGCGCTCACTTCTCCACCGATCGCATCTCCGACGCGCTGCTCGTCGCCGACGCCCTGGGCGCCCATGCCTCACGCTCCGCGAGCGCGGGACATCTCAGGATCGCCGTGAGCATCGAGCCCCGCAACCTTGAACTGAGCCTCGGGCCGCTCGACTCGGGCGGCGGGCGCGAGCTGATCTCAGGCTCGACGGTCGATGGCCTCGGGCGCGTGATCGAGAAGCTCAGCGACCATCTCAGTGTCGCAGTTGATGGAACCTATGAGGTTCTCGACGTGCAGTTGATCGACCGACGCTGAGCGGCGTTCGCAGGTTTCCGCGGGGCGTCCACGGGGAAGCTCTCAAGGCGAATGCCGTACCTGAATTGTCCCCGTTGCAAGCTATCGATCCGGATCCAGAACGCAAACCTGGCGATTGACCGCTGCCCGCGATGCCTGGCCCGCAGCGGCCGTGTCGCCTTCCTGCAACTCGCGGACCGACCGCTCAACGCGGCTGACGGCGCAAGCGAAACCACCTCACCCGTTGGCCCGCGATCGACAGGCCGTCGCTCGCCGCGGCAGCGCTGGCGGTGAACGAGCTCGCAAGCGTCGTGCGAGTGCCCATCGGCCTCAGCAGACCGAGACCTCCCGGGTTTTGAGTCAGGAGCAGGGGGTAAGGGCCAGGCATGATGGGGTGCCAGGAGACCGGTGCTGGGCGTAACGAGACGCCGCGTCGACGGCTGGTTCGCGATCTGCAGGAGCTGCTGAGCAAGCTCCACGAGGACCGGCCGCCGCCGGGGGTTTCGGTGTCTGAGCCGACCACGCGACGGTAACATCACGCTCGTGACGGCGGACAAGCATCTTCGGATCGACCTTCGCAGCGAGCAGGACAGGGTCGTGCTGGGGCTTCACGGCGAACTGGACCTCGTCGGCGCTCCGCTTCTCGAGAGCCAGATCGAGAGCGCAGCCGTGGCGGCGGCGCCGCTGATCGTGCTCGATCTCGAGGACCTGCAGTTCATCGACTCCTCGGGCCTACGGGTGATCCTCTCGACCCACGAGCTTGCGCGCGAGCGCGGCCAGGGGTTCGCGCTCACTCGCGGCTCGCACCAGGTTCAGCGGCTGCTGTCGATCGCCGGCGTGAGCGGACATCTGCAGATCATCGGCTCGCCAGACGACCTGCTGGCCCCCGGGCAGACGGGCTAGCCCTCGCTCGGGCGGAAACGCGGGAGGATCTCGCGAGCGTACAGCTCGAAGAAGCGCTCGTGCCCGCCGCCGACCTGCTGGACGTAGACCTCGTCGAAGCCGGCCTCGAGGTAGCGCTCGATCGCCTGCGCGTGGCGCTCGAGGTCGGGACCGCACGTCACAACCCGGGCGACCATCTCCTCGCTCACCAGCGTGCAGGCCTGTTCGAAGTGGGCCGGCGTCGGGAGCACCTGCGCGAGCTCGCCCGGTAGGACCTCGCTCGGCCAGAGCCTATGTGCTGTCGCTCGAGCTCGATCCTCGCGCTCATCCCAGCAAACCTTCATCCCACCGAGCACCGGCTTGTCGGGGCCCGAGGCGTCGCGGAAGGACGCGACCGCCTGCTCGTCCGGCTTGGTGGTGCAGTAGCCGTCGCCGATGCGCGCGGCCAGTCGGATCGACTTCGGCCCGAACCCGGAGATGACGATCGGCGGGGGGCGCTTTGGCAGGTCGTAGATGCGGGCATTCTCGACCATGTAGTGGCGACCGCGATGCCTGTGCATACCGCCCTGCCAGAGGGTCCGGATCACCTCGACGGCCTCCTCGAGCATCTCCAGGCGTTGATCGGCCGGCGGCCAGCGGTCGCCGAGTATGTGCTCGTTGAGGGCCTCGCCGGTGCCGAGGCCGAGGGTGAAGCGGCCGTCCAGCAACAGCGCCGACGTGGCAGCCGCCTGGGCGATGATCGCAGGATGGGTCCGCACGGTCGGGCAGCTGACCGCTGTCATCACGCTGACGTGGGAGGTGGCCTGCGCGATCGCCCCGATCACCGACCAGACGAACGGACTGTGCCCCTGCTCCTCGCCCCATGGGTGGAAGTGGTCGGAGATCCACAGGCCCTGAAAGCCCGCCTCCTCCGCCTGCTGCGCCTGGCGCACGAGCTCGGAGGGCCCGAACTCCTCGCTCGAGAGGAAATAGCCGATCCGCATGCTCTAACTCTGCTTGACTCTGGCGCTGGATGTGGTCCTGGGCATACGCTCACTCATAGATGCGCACTTGTCCTGACGTTACCCCTTTGCGAGCACCGGAAGCGGACGAGAGGGCGCACACGCTCGACCCTGATGTCCTACGCGACCCGAAGCTGCGGTGGCCCTGTCCCGAGCTCGGTGATCGGAGCCAAGGGTCTGGAGGCTGTCGATTTCCGTGACCGCCGTTCGTCTATAGAGCACACACTTTCCAAAGGAGGAACAGCGATGCAATACATGCTCCAGATTTACACGGGCGGCGCGATGTCGCAGTGGGAAGG
>DATMQX010000143.1:0-27282 GCA_035567055.1 Solirubrobacteraceae bacterium | reverse complement strand
CGTCACGACGACCCTGACCGTCGAGCCGACGAGACCCGGCGAGAGTTTCAACGCCGATTCCACGGCTCCCGTCAGGTCTTTGCACGCTTCACCCGACGCGTTGCACACCTGCCACTGATAGCCGTAGCTGAACGGCGGTGTTCCGCTCCACGTGCCCGTCACCGCGCTCAGCACCTGGCCGTCCTGGAGCAACCCCGAGATCGACGGCAGCGTGGTGTTGACCGGCAGCAAGGCACCGACGAGGCCGGTTGCGATCGATGCTGCCGAGACAGACCCGCCGGCGTTCGTCGCCGTGACCAGGACCCGGAGAGTCGCGCCCACCAGGCTCGGCGAGAGTTTCAGCGTCGACCCGACCGCTTCGGCGATGTCTTTGCACGCTTCACCCGACGCATTGCACACCTGCCACTGATAGCCGTAGCTGATCGGAGCCGTACCCGACCAGCTGCCAACCACGGCCGACAGCAGCTGGCCGTCCTGGAGGATGCCCGCGATGCTCGGAAGCGCCGTGTTGCTCGGGAGCAACGCGCCGACCAGACCGGTGGGCAGCGAAGGCGCGAAGGCCGAACCGAGAGAGTTTTTCGCGGTGACGATCACCTTGAGGTTGCTGGCGACGTCGAGCGGCTGGACCGCGTAGGTTGAGCTCGTCGCTCCGGGGATGTCGGCGCATTCGCCGGTCAGGAGCGCACAGCTCTGCCACTGGTAGCTGTAGCTGAAGGGTCCCGTGCCGCCCCAGGTTCCGGCGCTGGCGGCCAGCGTCTGGCCATCCAGCGGCGTGCCCGAGATCACGGGAGCTGACGTGCTCACCGGCGGGCCCGGGATCACGCCTTTAGTCAGTGCGGAGTGACTCGTCGCCGAGCCGGCGGGGTTGCTCGCGGTGACCAGCGCCCGGAGCTGCTGTTTGAGCTCCGAGGTCACAGCCCGATATGTCGAGCTCGTCGCCCCGGTGATGTTCGAGCAGACTTTGAGCACACACTTCTGCCATTGGTATGCGTACGTGAACGGCGGGGTGCCGGACCAGGTGCCGTTGCTCACCGTCAGGATCCGGCCGTCCTGCGCTGTCCCCGTGACGAGCGGCGCTTTCGATTTCACGGGCGCCTTCGGGCCCACGGGGGCGGTCGCGGGCGAGGTCGCGCTCCCGCTGCCTTCCACGTTGGTGACCGTCACGAGGACGCGAAGCGCATGGCCGACGTCTTCGTGCGTGGCTTTGTGCGACGTCGTGGTCGCAGTTGCGATCTTGACGCATTCGCCGCCGGACGCGTTACACCGCAGCCACTGGTAGGCGGCCGTGACCGGGGTCAACCCGCTCCAGGCGCCTTTGCCGGCCTTGAGCGTGTTGCCGTCCGTGGGGGTTCCGGAGATCGCGGGCAGCGACACGTTTACCGGAGCGCCGGCGCCCGCCCAGGCCGGGGCGCTCGCAAGCAGCGCTGCCACCGCCACGACCGCAAACATCAGAGCGACCGCGCGGAGCCGCCTAGCCGCGGTTGGGCGCTGCAGCTGCTCGCGCCTGCTCCGACCTTCCGTCAGACGCAGCGTCCCAAGTGCGCGCGACCCCTCTCCGTCCCCGTATGGCACAGCCCCTCCCCGTTTTCGGACCCCTCAGGCCAGAGTCCGTACCCGTTTTCGATCGTGTCTAAACATAGCGACGGTCTTGGCCTATCCGAACGGACCTCGAGGATCCGCCTGCCCCAGTTCCTGACGCCGTCGGCCGTCTGGCTGCCCTTCGGGAGGTCGAGACCGTGCTCGCCGCCGGCGACGGGTACGTCGTGGTCGAGAAGCGCAACGAGGCGGCTAGCAGAAGCTGGCGACCGACGCGCCTGAGGCCTCTGCGTCGCCCGCGGGCCCGAACAGGTCGAACCGCAGGCGCACCTCGAGGCCTCCCGACGAACGCGTCACAAGCGTCAAGCCATCGCTGAACTGGGCCATCCAGCCCAGGCCGAGACCCAAGCCGCGATTCACGCTGGGCTCCGCTCGCAGTCCAACTCCCTCGTCTGCGATAAGGATCCACAGTTCGCCCGGGACCACGGCCGCAGTGACCTGGATGTCTCCCTCGTCACCGTCATAGGCATGGAGGACCGCATTGCTGACGGCCTCGGACACGACCAGGCGAATCCCTTCCAGCTGGTCTTCGGTGACGCCGGCCGCGGTTGCGAAGGCGGCCAACGCCTTGCGGGCCCGCGGCACCGAGTCCGCCACCGCGGGATAACACTCGTTCAGGGTCGCGACGGCGTTGGCGGCTTGCATGTCCGTGCAACTACCCACTACGAGGCATCCCGAACCCCACACAATCGCCGTCCCGCCCCGCCGGCAAGGATCTCCGCGTAGTCGTCAGTCGTGCCGCGCATCGTCATCCGGATGGGGGATCACTTGGACGGCCGTACGGCGGGGACGTCTGACACGCCAGGCCGAATATAGACTTGTCCGGTGAATTTCAGGATCACCCGCCACTCGGGCTTTGCGGCGCCCGAGAACGCGCTCGACCTGCTCTGGGAGCGGCTCGACTCATTGCACGACGGCGCAGCGTTCGTGAGAGGGCGCTCCGAGATACGGGCCACGTGGGGAATCGACATCCCGATCGCGATGGAGCGCGACGAACGCGAGGAGCTCGGCCGCACCGCGATCCTGGACATCGTGCGTGGCGCGTGCGAGCAGGCGCCGGGACTCAAGTCGGACTGGTTCGCCGTCGGCGCACGTCGCTAGGCGCCGCGCGCCGGCGTGGTCAGCCCGATCCCGGGCTCGCCCCGACGGTTCCCGCCGACCCCGGCACGGGCGACTGCGGGCGAGCCAGCAGCACGGCCCCCGCGATGACCGTCGCGAAGGCGATGATGCGCAGGGCTCCGAGACCGCCCTCCGGAAGACTCTCGTTCAGCAGCACCGGCCCGGCCGCTATCGGCAGTGCATTCGTCAGCAGAGTGGCGATACCGGCGATCGTCAGCGCGGCGCCGCGCTGGTAGCCGATCTGAAGCAGCGACGTGCCCAGCACGTACCCGAAGATCGCCGCCACGGCGAACGCGGCTCGCCCGCCACCCTGGGTCGCCACCTTCGTGGAGATGTCGCCGCAGGAGAACAGCAGGCCCCCGGCGATGCCGTTCGCGGCCGCAGCTCCGAGGAACGCCCGGCCGACCGTGAGAGTGAGCGCTGCCGCGGCGCAGGTCGCGCCTAGCCACAACCCGATCTCGACCAGCGAGCCGTGCGCGCTCTGGTCGGCGCCGCCGATCAGCGAGAGCGAGAGGAACAACAGCCCGACGACCGATACCCCGGCGCCCAGGCTCTCCCGCCGGGTCAATCGTCGGCGGGCGACGCGCGCCGAGGCGACCGCGAGGATCCCGATCCCGCCCGCCGCGACGCTCTGCACCAATGCCAACGGCGCCAGGGCGAGCGCCGCGACGTACATGACGAACCCGCTGGACTCCATCGCGAAGCCCGCGAGCCACTCCCGACTCGCGAGCAGCAGCCGAATCGACTGAAGCGGGCGGCGCAAGGAGAGAGACGGCAGGTCTGCGACCGCGGCGTGCTCACGCAGGTAGGCCAGGCTCACCAGCGTCGTGGAGGCGAGCGCCAGCACGAGCGCCACGGCCGTCTGAGCGTGAGTGCTCGAGATCGCGGCGAAGGTATGCACCGGCTTACTGAACACCCTTTCGCCCGTGCATGACGCGTGACAGAATGCCGAGCGGCCCAACCCGGGCTAAAGCAGGCCCGGGAGATCTCCGATTGCTGGACTCAGGATGCGTTTGCGAGCGGCCATGGGGCTCATCCCAGTTTTCCTGGTCGCGGTCGCGATGGCGACGAGCGGCTGCGGCAACTCGGGCAGCGTGGCGCTCGATCCGGTGGCCCAGGCGGCCGATGTCACGTCAAACGCAGGCGGCGCGCACATGTCGCTGACGGCGCAGGTGAGCGCTGGATCGCTGCCCGCCACGTTCACGATGAGCGGCGAAGGCTTCTTCAACTACAAGAGCCGCGAAGGCGCGCTGTCACTTGACATGTCGGGCCTGCCGGCAGCCGCGTCGACGAGCGCTCCATCCGGCAAGCTGCGGATGGAAGAGATCTTCAAGTCCTCGACCGTCTACATCGGCTCCTCCCTGTTCGCGGGCAAGCTGCCGGGCGGAGCGCACTGGATGAAGCTCGACCTGGCCCGTCTCGGTGGCGGCCTCGGCTTCGATGTCCAGCAGCTGGCCGGCGGTCAGTCGAATCCGGCGCAGCTCCTCGACTATCTCAAGGCGGCTGGCTCCGTCGCGGCCGTCGGTCACGAGCTCGTCCGCGGGGCGACGACCACCCACTACCGCGGAACGGTCGACCTCAACAGGATCGTTGACTTCGCGCCCTCCGGCAGCCGCGCCCAGATGCGGGCGGCGCTCGCAAAACTGATAGCTCAGACGGGCGTCAGCAGCCTGCCCGTGGATGTGTGGGTCGATTCGCACCGCCTCGTGCGACGCATGACGATCGCTCTGTCGCTCCTCTCCGCAGGCCAGAAGCTGCAGGTCCGCATCACCATCGAGCTGTTCGGCTTCGGTTCGACCGCCGCCGTCACGCCCCCACCGGCTACGGAAACGTACGACGCGACCAGCATGGTGCTCGCCGGGCTCAGGGCGAGCGGCGGCTGACCTCCGGCGCGCCCCGCCCGTCGCCGGCGAGCGACGGGACGAGCCCCCCGGGGCGAAGTCGGTAATAGTTGGACGACCACATGTCACACATGTCGTCGAGAGTCGCTCCCCGGAGCCAGGAACCGGCTGCGGCTGATCTGCCTGACGGCGAGCCCGGTCGCTGGGTGGTGGATTTCGCGGACGGCTCGCGCGAGCTGCGCGACCTGCTCGGCGGCAAGGGCGCCAATGTCGCGGAGATGACGCGCGTGCTGGGCGCCGAGCGTGTGCCCGGTGGCTTTACGATCACCACCGCGGCGTGCATCGCATACCTGTCCAGCGACGGCGCCTTCCCGGCGGGGGTGCAGGAGCAGGTCGCCGAAGCTCTGGGGCGCCTCGAGAAGCTGGCCGGCAAGCGGTTGGGCGACGCCGGCGATCCGTTGCTCGTGTCGGTCCGCTCAGGCGCGCGCGAGTCGATGCCGGGAATGCTCGACACGGTGCTCAACCTCGGACTCAACGACGAGACCGTGCTCGGCCTGGCGCGCCGTTCGGGGAACGAGCGCTTCGCCTGGGACTCCTACAGGCGCTTCGTCCAGATGTACGGCAACGTGGTCGCGGGCGTCCCCGGCGATCGCTTCGAGCAGGCGATCGCGGCGAGCAAGGCGTCACGTGGGGTTTCGCTGGACACGGAGCTCGACATCGAGGCGTTGCGAGAGCTCACGCGGGAATTCCAGAGCTTCTACGAGTTTCCCTCAGATCCGCGGGATCAGCTCGCGCGCGCGATTCGCGCCGTCTTCGACTCGTGGAACGGCGAGCGTGCCGTCGCATACAGGCGCATCAACCGCATCCCTGACGAGTGGGGCACGGCCGTGAACGTGCAGCAGATGGTGTTCGGCAACCTCGGCGAGAACAGCGGCAGCGGCGTCGCCTTCTCGCGCGATGAGCTGACGGGGGCGCCGGGGCCCTCCGGCGACTTCCTGGCGAACGCCCAGGGCGAGGACGTCGTCTCGGGAGTGCGGACGCCGCGCGACCTCGGCGAGCTGCGCACGTGGCTACCCGCTGTGCATGAGCAGCTCATGGACATCCTGCGCACGCTCGAGGGCCACTACGGCGACATGCAGGACACGGAGTTCACGGTCCAGGAGGGTCGCCTCTACATGCTTCAGACGCGTGACGCCAAGCGCCCGGCACAGGCCGCGGTGCGGTTCGCGGTCGACGCGGTATCGGAAGGGCTGCTCGATCGCAGGGCCGCGATCGCCACGATCGACCCGGCCGGCCTCGATGCGCTGCTGCACCCGACCTTCGATCCGAGCGTTGACTACGACGTGGTGGCCATCGGCGTCGCGGCATCGCCGGGAGCGGCAAAGGGCGAGATCGTGTTGAGCGCGGGCGAGGCCGTCCGCGCGGCGCAGGAGGGACGCGACGCGATCCTCGTCAGGTCCTTCACCGAGGCCGACGACGTCGCCGGGTTCCACGCCGCGCGGGGAATCCTGACCAGCGAGGGAGGCAAGGCGAGCCACGCGGCGCTCGTCGCACGCGGGATGGGCCGCCCGGCCGTCACGGGCGCAGCCTCGGTGGAGGTGGACGTGAACGCCGCCGAGGTCCGCGTGGGCGGCCACGTGCTGCACGCCGGAGACCGGATCGCGATCGACGGGAGCCTCGGTGCGATCACGCTCGATGACGTGCCGCTGGTCGAGCCGCGCATGTCCGAGCATTTCCAAACGGTGCTCGCGTGGTGCGACGAGCTGCGCACGCTGGGAGTGCGCGCCAACGCCGACACGCCCGCAGATGCCTTGAAGGCGATCGAGCTGGGCGCCGAGGGCATCGGCCTGTGCCGGAGCGAGCACATGTTCCTGGGCGAGCGCCAGCCGCTGATGGCGGCCGTGATCATGGCCGAGGACGAGGCGGCGCGAGCCGAGGCGATCGAGCGGCTGCGCCCGCTGCAGGAGTCCGACTTCCAGGAGATCCTTCGCGCGGTCGACGGTCGCCCCGTCACGGTACGCCTGCTCGACCCGCCCCTCCACGAGTTCCTGCCCCACCCGGCAGACCTTCCCGACGGGTCCCTTGCGCGCAAACGCGTCGAGCAGCTGCAGGAGTCCAACCCGATGCTCGGGACGAGGGGCGTGCGCCTGGGGATCCTTCACCCGCAGCTGTATGAGATGCAGGTCCGAGCGCTGTTCGCCGCCGCTGCCAGGACGCCGGGCGCCAGGATCGAGGTGATGGTGCCGCTGGTCGCCTACGAGCGCGAGCTCGAACTGGTGCGCGGCCTGATCGAGCGTGTAGCCGGCGAGCACTCTCATGGCGACTACCTGATCGGCACGATGATCGAGCTGCCACGCGCGTGCTTTCAGGCCGACCAGATCGCAAAGGACGCCGACTTCTTCTCGTTCGGAACCAATGACCTCACCCAGACGGCGCTCGGCTTCAGTCGTGACGACATCGAGGGCCGGCTGCTCGCCCGCTACATCGACGTGAAGATCGTCGACCGCTCGCCGTTCGAGACGCTCGACACCCCCGGCGTCGGTCAGATGGTTCGCATGGGCGCATGGCTTGGACGCACGACGAAGCCGGACCTCAAGCTCGGCGTCTGCGGTGAGCACGCCGGCGACCCGGATTCGATCGACTTCCTGCATCGATCCGGTATCGACTACGTCTCGTGCTCGCCCTACCGCGTGCCGATCGCGCGGGTCGCCGCCGCGCAGGCGGCGATTCGCGACGACGCCGCCGGTCAACAAGGGGTCGACGGGAACCGGCACAGGCGCGAGTGAGCTCGAGCACCCCCTGTTTGGGGGGGCTGCGCCCGGTCGCCCCGACCGTCATTGGCTCATTGTGTGATTCTGGGTGCATGCCTGCAGGCGTTTCGGCCCGGTTCGCTGCGCTCGAGAATCCTCGCTCACCCACTGGCGGTGAAGACGGCACGGGCGCTCGAGCCGGGCACATCGAGGTGCTCGAGGTGATGTCGGACCTGCTCTCGGGCGTCGGCGAGGGCTCGCCGCCGGACGCATTCTTCAGCCGCCTGTCCGAGGCGATCTGTCGCCTGACGTCGATGAAGCGCGCGGTGCTGTTCCGCTACGACAGCGACCGACGGCGGGTTCGGGCGGTGGGCGCGCACGGGATCGACCTGGAGCTGTTCGAAGACCTGTACGTGACCATCGACTCGGTGCCGGTCGCGCGTCAAGCGTTGCTCGTGGATCAGATCCAGGAGACGATCGGGGCATCGGACTTCCATGTGCCAGCGTCGGTTCGCGAGCTGCTGGAGGGCGTTCGCATCATCTGCACGCCGATGGCCGCTGCGGGCCGCTACGTCGGGGTGGTGCTCTCGGAGCGGGAGGCCGAGGCTCCGGAGATGGACGAGGACGAGCGGCATCTGCTCTGGACGCTCGGCAAGGCCATCGCGATGGCGTCGGTCGCCCGCGAGGTGACGGCCTATGACGAGCAGAGCCGCCAGCTGCAGCAACGGATCGATCTCGCGCGCGAGATCCACGAGAGCGTTGTACAGCGCCTGTTCGGCATCTCCCTGGCGCTCTCGCGCGAGGCGCCGCTCGACGCCGAAAGCCAGCGGCGCTGCGCAAGGGAGGTCCAGACCGCGCTGGCCGACCTGCGAACGGCGCTGACGCGACCGCTCGGGCATTCGGCGCGACCGACGACCGTGAGCTTCTCCGAAGAGCTCGAACGCGTTCGCGCGCTGCATCCCGAGCTCGAGATCACGCTCGAGCAGGGCGCGACGGAGGACGTGCCGCCAAACCTGGAGGCGCTGGCCCAGTCGATCCTCGTCGAGGCCGTGCGCAACGCGCGCAAGCACGCGAAGAGCACCGTCGTGCGAGTGAGGTTGCGCAACGATGGCGGCACGTTCGTTCTCGAGTTACACAACGACGGGGCCCACGTCCACAACGGCGGCCGCGGAGGCGTCGGCCTGCGCCTGGCCACACTCGAGGCGCTCCAGTACGACGGCGTGCTCGAGTACGGGGAGTCGGAGCCCGGCGCGTGGCAGGTGCGGCTAGTGGTACCGACCAATCAGTGAGCACGCCGGCGCCCGTATCGAGTGAGGAGCTCACCGCGACCGCCGCCATGAAGCGGCTGCGCGTGCTGGTGGTCGACGACCATGACGTCGTCCACTGGGGGTTCCGGTTGATGCTCGGGCAGATGCCGTGGGTCGAGCGGTGTCTGAGTTCCCGAACCGGCGCCGAGGCGGTCGCGGTCTGCCGGCGCTACGAGCCTCATGTGGCGCTCGTCGATCTGTTTCTCGGTGGTGAATCGGGGCCGGAGATCTGCGAGCGCCTCCGCGCCGAGGCGCCCGCGCCTCGCGTCCTTCTGATGTCGGGCGCCGGGGGAATCACGGCCCGCGCCGCACGCGCCGCCGGGGCGGCCGGCTTCGTCTCCAAGGACTGCTCGGCCCAGGAGATCGCGAAGCTGGTGCGCATGGCCGGGGACGGCATGGATGTCTTCACCGAAACCGCTGGCATCGGCGCGCCGATGCTCACCGACCGCGAGCGCGAGATCCTCGGTGTGATCGCCGAAGGCGCCACCAACCGGGAGATAGCTGCGGCCCTCTTCCTCTCGCCACACACGGTCAAGGAGCACACGAGCACCCTGTACCGCAAGCTCGGCGCGCGCAACCGGGCCGACGCGGTCCAGCGCGCTCAGCGGCTGGGCCTGCTCCGCTGAGACACCAGGGCGTCGGCCGCGGGCAACGCAATCGTGGTCCGCCCCCGGAACGCGTGGACGATCCCCCCAGACGAGGGGTTCGTCACGCCCCGCGCCATGAGATCGGCGATCGAGCGACAAGGTATCGGGAGTGTCCATCGGCGCCACAGCCGGCCTGTTCCCGGGCCAGGGAAGCCAGACGAGCGATCTCCGCGATCGCGTCGAGCGCACGGTCCCCGAGCTGCTCGACCGTTGCATCGAGCTCGTTGGCGAGGATCCGTTCGCGCGGGTCGCTGACAGCACCCGCTTCGCCCAGCCTGCGATCTACTGCGCGAGCATCGCGGGCTGGATCGAGTGGCGCTCGCTCGTGCGGCCCACCGCATTCGCCGGGCACTCGCTGGGCGAGCTGAGCGCACTCGTCGCCGCCGAGGCGCTCGATCCCATGTCCGGCCTGGAGCTCGCCGTTGTTCGCGGTGAGCTGATGGCCTCCGTCAGGACCCGCGAGGAGCAGGGCATGCTCGCGGTCCTTGGCGCCCAAGAGCAGCTGCCGGGCCTGCTCGCAGAGCAGCACGGGCTCGTGCTCGCCAACGACAACGCCCCGGGTCAGGTGGTGCTCGCGGGCCCCGTCGACCGGCTGCGCGACGCCGCCGCTCACACGCGCGCGAGCGGCGCGCGCGCCATCTGGCTCGACGTGGCCGGCGCCTTCCACTCACCCGCAATGGCAGAGGCGGTCGGGCCCTACAGGCAGGCGCTCGAGCGAGTCGCGTTTCGCCCGCCCGAGGCGACAGTGCTGTCGAGCTCGACGGCTCGGCCGTTCGCGGACGTGCGTGCAGAGCTGGCCGACGCGATCGTGAAGCCCGTGCGCTGGCGGGAGACGATGCTCGCCCTGGCGGCCGAAGGCGCGGATACTTTCGTGGACTTCGGCCCCGGCGCAGTCCTCGCGCGGCTGGTGCTCAGAAACCTTCCGGCGGCCAACGTGCTCGACCCGAGCCGGCTGCCCTCCTCCACCGGCCGGGAGTCGAGCGGTGTTCTCTGAGCGCTCGCTGACGGCGAACGATCTCTCGGCCGCGCAGGCGCCGCCGATGATCGCCACGGCTGGAATCGCGGGGCTCGGGGCGGCGCTTCCGGAGCGAACGGTCGGAAACGAGGCGGTCGCCGCTCGACTCGGCGTGAGCGTCGAGTGGATCGAGCGGCGCACAGGGATCCGCGAGCGCCGCTACGCAGCGCCCGGACAGCGGGTCAGCGACCTCGCGACGAGCGCCGCGCGGATGGCGCTGAGGGACGCAGACCTCGATGCGGCCGCGATCGACATGGTGCTGGTCGCCACGCTGGCCGCCGACGAGATCACCCCGGGGGTCGCGCCGATCGTTGCAGACGAGCTGGGCGCCGTGAACGCGGGAGCGATCGACGTCGGCGCCGCCTGCGCGGGGTCGATCGCGGCGCTTGCGCTCGGCACCTCGTGGGTTCAGGCGCGTCATGCGCGGCATGTGCTGGTGATCGGCTCCGAGATCCTCACCCGGTTCATCGACCTCGACGATCGCCGCACCGCCCCACTGTTCGGCGACGGGGCGGGCGCGATCGTGATCTCGAGCGACGCGAGTGGCGCAATCGGGCCGTTCGTCCTCGGCAGCGACGGCGCCCAGGCGCACACGATTCGGGCGACGCGGGCGAGCGGCCTGCTGCAGATGGACGGCCACGAGACCTACCTGCGGGCCGTCGAGCAGCTGAGCTCCTGCACGCGCCAGGTGCTCGAGCAGGCCGGGATCGGCCTCGGGGACATCGACCTCTTCGTCTACCACCAGGCCAACGCGCGGATTCTCGCGGGAGTCGCGGAGCGGCTCGAGCTGCCGCGTGAGCTGATCTTCGATTGCATCGCGGAGCTCGGGAACACCAGCGCCGCGAGCGTTCCACTCGCCCTCGGCGAGGCGGTCCGGGCCGAAGCGCTGCGGCCGGGAGCGCGGGTGCTGCTGGGCGCCATCGGCGCGGGTCTCGTGTGGGGTGCCACCATCGTCACGTGGGGTGGCGCGTGAGCTCCTCCAACGGCCGGGAGGGCTGCGCGCTGGTCACGGGCGCCTCCGGCGGGATCGGATCGGCCATCGCGAGCGCGCTCGGCGCCGATGGCTGGCCGGTCGGAGTCAACTACCACGCAGGCGAGGCCGCCGCGGGCGAGACGGTCCGGCGGATCGAGGACCGCGGCGGACGCGCGCTGGCGGTGCGCGCCAACATAACCGCACCGGAGGAGTCGGAGCTTCTGTTCGCGACGCTCGAGGAGCATTTCGGCCGGGTGCTCGTGCTCGTCAACAACGCCGGCGTGCGTTCGGATGACCTGGCGATCTCGCTCTCGGACTCCGACTGGGGGTGCGTGATCGACACGAACCTGACGGCGGCCTTTCGCACCACCCGGCGGGCCCTGCGGGGAATGATCCGCGAGCGATTCGGTCGCGTGATCAACATCGCCTCGGTCGTCGGTCCGCGGGCGAACGCCGGGCAGGCGAACTACGCGGCGTCGAAGGCGGGCCTGATCGGCATGACAAGGACGGTGGCCGTCGAGGTCGCGCGGCGTGGGGTGACGGTCAACGCGATCGCGCCGGGGCTGATCGAGACCGACATGACGGAGGACCTCGACGGCAGCCTGATGGATGCGGTTCCCGCGAGAAGGGCCGGCCGTCCCGAGGAGGTCGCGGCGTGCGTTCGCTTCCTGGCCTCGGAGCAGGCCGGCTACGTGACCGGCTCGACCCTCTACGTCGACGGCGGCCTAGGAGCCTAGGCGGAGATCCCGATTCCCACCGATCGAACAACCAGCTTCCCAGCACCCAATCCAACGCGACCGAAGGAGTGAGATGAGCACAGCGATAACCCAAGAGCAGATACAGCTGGTCGTGATCGAGTCTCTGCAGACGTTCGGAGCAGACCCCGAGGACATCGCGCCCGGCGTGACCTTCGAGGCGCTGGACATCGACTCGCTCGACCTCGCGGAGCTGTCCCAGATCGTCCACGAGCAGTTCGGGGTCGAGCTGAAGGGATCCGACGTCGCCGAGATCAAGACCGTCGAAGATGCCGTCAAGCTGATCGCGGCGCGCGCGTAGCGGAATGGAGGCGGTCGTCGTCACGGGTGTCGGTGCGGTCACGCCGCTGGGCGTGGGCGCGCGTTCGCTGCACGAGCGCTGGAGCGGCGGCGTTTGCGGGATCAGCGACGGCGAGGGCGCCTGCGCGGACTTCGACCCGAGGGACTACCTCACGGCCAAGGAGGCTCGCCGCGCCGACAGGTTCACCCAGCTGGCGATCGCGGCCTGCGCCGAGGCGCTCGAGGATGCCGGCTGGCGGCAGGAGCTGCCCTATGACGCGGTCCGCGTCGGATGCGTGCTCGGCACCGGGATCGGTGGCATCGCGACGCTCGTCGACGGCCAGGACGCGCTGCGCGAGCGTGGTCGCGAGTTCGTCTCACCGCTGTCCGTGCCGCTGATGATGAGCAACGCGGGTGCTGCCGCGCTGTCCATGCGTCACGGCCTGCGCGGCCCCACATACGCGGTCAGCACCGCCTGCGCTTCGGGTGCACACGCGATCGGCTGCGCTCTGCGCATGCTCCAGACCGGCGAAGCCGACGCGGTCCTCGCCGGAGGGTCCGAGGCGAGCCTGACGCCGCTCGCACGCGCAGCGTTCAGCGCGCTGGACGCGCTCTCCGACAGCGGCGTCTCGCGACCGTTCGACGCCCGCCGCGATGGCTTCGTCATGGGCGAGGGGGCCGCCGTGCTCGTCCTCGAGCGCCGCGAGGCCGCCGTGCAGCGCGGCGCGCGGATGCTGGGCGCCGTCCGGGGCTATGGATCCAGCTCCGACGCCCACCATCTGACGGCCCCGCGCGAGGATGGCGAGGGCCAGGCCGCCGCGATGCTCGCCGCCCTCGCCGACGCCGGCGCCGCCGCGACGGACATCGACTACGTGAATGCGCACGGCACCTCGACTCCGCTCAACGATCGCGCGGAGACGCACGCGATCAAGCTCGCGCTCGGCGAGCACGCCGGCGCGATCCCCGTGTCCTCCACCAAGTCGGCGATCGGCCATCTCCTCGGCGCGGCAGGCGCGGTGGAGGCGGTGGCGACGCTGCTCGCCCTGCGCGATCGCATCGCTCCGCCGACGCTCGGGCTGAGCGAGCCCGACGAGGGCCTCGACCTCGACTACGTGCCCGGGGCGGCGCGGCCGCTGAAGGCCGCCGGCGCGCACCCTCCGCTCGCCCTCTCGAACTCGTTCGGGTTCGGAGGCCACAACGCCGTGCTGTGCCTGGAGGCGGCATGACGCTGACGCTCCTCGACCGCCGCGACGAGCGGATGTCACCGCTCGAGCGATTGGAGACCCTCACCGACCCAGGGTCCCTTCAACCGCTGCGGACACAGATGCGCTCGCGGCGCATGGGCGAGCTTGCCCGCCCGGGGGACGGCGTGCTGGCAGGGCACGGGCGGGTCGACGGACGCCACGTCTACTGCTACGCCCAGGACGCGTCCTTCGCGGGCGGCTCGCTCGGCGAGGCTCACGCCAAGACGATCATCGAGGTCCTGCGACTCGCGGGGCGAGCGCGCGTCCCCGTGGTCGGATTCATCGAGTCTGCCGGGGCCCGCATGCAGGAGGGTCTCGCGGCCCTGTCCGGCTTCGGGTCGATCTTCCGCGAGCACGTCGCCCTCTCGGGGCTCGTCCCGCAGATATCGATCGTGTGCGGACCGGCGGCTGGAGGATCTGCCTACGGACCGGCGCTCAACGACTTCGTGATCATGACCGCGCGGTCGGCGATGTTCCTGACCGGGCCGGCCGTCGTGACGGAGGTCACTGGCGAGCACATCGACATGAGCTCGCTCGGAGGCACCCGCGTGCACGAGCGCAACGGCGTGTGCCACCTCACCGCGCCGACAGAGGCCGACGCGGCGCTGCTCGCAAGGGAGCTGCTCGCCTACCTCCCGCAGCACGGCGCCGACGCGCAACACGTCCGCCCGGGCGTGGACGCGCCGGCGGTCGCACCCGACCAGGCGGTGCCTTCGCAGCCCCGCAGGGTCTACGACGTGCGCCACGTCGCCGCCACCCTGGTCGACGGCGGGCGGCTGCTGGAGATCAGCCCTCGCTGGTCGCGCAACATCGTCTGCGCGCTGGCCCGTGTCGAGGGCAGGGCCATCGGGATCGTCGCGAACCAGCCCCGCCACCTCGGAGGGGTGCTCGACGCGAGCGCGGCGCAGAAGGCTGCGCGGTTCGTTCGCACGTGCAACTCCTTCGGCCTGCCGTTGCTGGTGCTCGTCGACACGCCCGGCTTCCTGCCGGGATCGCGCCAGGAGAAGGACGGCGTGATCCGCCATGGCGCCAAGCTCGTCCATGCGTTCGCGGAGGCCACCGTGCCGACCGTGACGGTGATCCTGCGCAAGGCGTACGGCGGGGCGTTCATCGCAATGAACTCGAAGGCGCTCGGGGCCGACTACGTCTTTGCCTGGCCCAACGCCGAGGTGGGCGTGATGGGCGCCGACCAGGCCGTGGGGATCATGAACCGCCGCGAGATCGCCGCCGCCGCCGATCCGGCCGTCCACCGGCGGACGCTGGCGGGCGACTACTCGGCCGAGCATCTGCAGGTCGACGGGGCGACGGCGGACGGGTTCATCGACGAGGCGATCGCGCCGTCCGCGACGCGCGAGCGGATCAGCTCGTGCCTGGAGACGCTCGCCGCCATCGATCGCCCCGAGTCCCGCGCCCGCAACATTCCACTCTAGGAGGCACGACGATGAGCGACCATGCACGCCCCGCCAGCGAGCCGAGCGTGGACGGCGCGCTGCAGTGGTCTGAGCCCTTCGACCGGTTGTCCGTCGGCCAGCGGTTTCGCTCCGGCCAGCGCGCCGTCCGCGACACCGACGTGATCGTCTTCAGCGCGCTCACCGGAGACTGGCATCCACAGCACTCAGATCCGGAGTGGGCCGCGCGCAGCCCGTTCGGCGAGCGGATCGCCCACGGGATGCTCACGCTGTCGCTGGCGGTCGGGCTGCTACCGCTCGACCCTGAGCTGGTCCTCGCCCTTCGGCGTCTCGGCGAAGTCGTCTTCAAGCGGCCCGTGCGCCTGAACGAGACCATCTGCGTGGCGGGGGAGATCGCCTCGCTTGCGCCGATCGACGATCGGGCGGGGCTCGTCGGCTTCGGCCTGGCGATCCGCAACCAGGACGACGCGCTCGTGTGCCGCGCCAGGGTCGAGGTCCTCTGGCGCAGAGACGGCGCTGACGACGGGCAGGGAGCCGGCGCGTACTGGCACGACGCGGTCGTGCCCGGAGCGTCCAACGGCGAGTTCGTTCCGGTTCCGCTGTGATTCTCGAGGGACGCCGGCTCCTGATAACGGGCGTGCTCGACCGGCACTCGATTGCCTTCTCCACCGCGCGCCGCGCGCAGGAGCTCGGCGCCGAGGTGATCCTCTCCGGGTTCGGACGCACCAAACGGATGACCGAGCGCGCGGCGGCGCAGCTGCCAGCGGCGGCGGCGGTGCTCGAGCTGGACGTCAACAGCGAGCAGGACATCGAACGGGTGCGCCTCGAGCTGGACGCCCGTTGGGGCGCGCTCGACGGGCTCCTGCACGCCGTGGCCTACGCTCCGCCCGACGCGCTCGGCGGCGGCTTCCTCAGCACGCCTCTCGAGAGCTCCCTCGTCGCCTACCAGACGAGCGCGTTCTCGCTGAAGTCGCTGGTGGCGGGGCTATTGCCGCTACTCGAGGCGGCGCCGGACGGCGCGAGCGTCGTGGGCCTCGACTTCGACGCGAGCTCCGCCTGGCCGGCGTACGACTGGATGGGAGTCGCCAAGGCGGCGCTCGAGGCCGTCTCGCGCTATCTGGCGCGCGAGGTCGGGCCGCGGGAGATCCGGGTGAACCTCGTCTCGGCCGGCCCCATCGAGACGCTTGCCGCCGGCGGGATCCCCGGCTTCTCGAAGCTGGCTGACGCGTGGAGCGCCACCGCGCCGCTCGCCTGGGACGTCGAGGACGCGACGCCGGTGGCAGACGCGGTGTGCTTCCTGATGTCTGCGCTCGCCCGCAGGATCACGGCGGAGATCCTCCACGTCGACGGCGGCTATCACGCGATGGGCTGCGCGTCTCCGGCGGCGATCCAGGCGATGTCCTCGGCGACATGAGCGGCGCGATCCTCCTGACCGGCGCCACCGGCTTCCTTGGGATGGACACGCTCGCGCGCCTCATCGACCGCGGCGAGGATCAGGTCATCGTGATCGTGCGCGCCGATGACAGCCAGCGGCCGCAGCAGCGACTCGCAGCGACACTGGCGCGGCTGTACGAGGATCCGGGCCCCGCCGCAGCTCGGGTGTGCGCGGTCGAGGGGGACCTGCTGGAGCCGGAACTGGGGATCTCGCGCGAGGACCGCGACCGGCTCGTCGACGGCGTCGACCGGATCATTCACTGCGCGGCGTCGATCTCGTTCGACTCGCCGCTCGAGCAGGCGCGCGCCATCAACGTCGAGGGCGTGGCACGCGTCGTCGAGCTGGCCCGAGAGATCGCGGCGGGCGGGCGCCTTCGCCGACTCGTGCACGTGTCGACCGCCTACGTCAGCGGTCGGCACTGCGGGCGCTTCGACGAGCACGACCTCGACGTGGGACAAAAGTTCCGCAACACCTACGAGCGCTCCAAGCACGAGGCGGAGCATCTCCTCCGCGAAGCCGGCGACCTGCCCACGGTGGTGGCGAGGCCAAGCATCGTCGTCGGAGACCGAGCGAGCGGCTGGACCCCTGCGTTCAACGTGATCTACTGGCCCATCCGCGCTGCTGAGAGAGGGCTGCTGCGGGAGCTGCCGGCGCGGCCGGACTCGATCGTCGACTTCGTGCCGGTCGACTACGTCACCGACGGACTGCTCGCGCTACTCGACGACGCCGATGCAGAAGGGACATACCACCTGGTCGCGGGCGAGCACGCGTTGAGCGCCGGTGAGATGGCCGAGCTGCACTCGTCGCTTCTGGGTCGAGCGCCCGTCCGCCTCGTCGCCGGCGATGCCGTGGGCGAGCTGCCTCAGGGAGCCGAGGCCTACATCCCCTACTTCGACGTCCGGTGCGCCTTCGACGACGCCCGCATGCGCCCCGTCCTGCAGCGCATAGGCCTCGAGACGCCTCGCCCGAGCGACTATCTGGGGCAACTGATCGCGTACGCGCACAGGACTCGCTGGGGCAAGCGACCCTTGTCCCGCCAGGCCGCGATGGACCTCATGCCGTCCTGACTGCCCTGGCTCAACGCCGCCGCGACGTGGCCGGCCGCCCGAGCTCGGCCTCCTTCAGGGCTTCCTCAGCGTCGACGCAGTGGATGCCTCGCGCGGCTCGCCCGTCTGTGACCTCCCACACGATCCAGAACCGGTGGGACATGGCGATGTCGTTGACGCTGCTGCGTGCGGTCAGCGTCGCTTCCACGAGCACGCGGTCACCCACCTCCCGGGCGCCGTCCATCGTCACCTCCCAGGAGCTCCATCCCTCGTCCATGTCGGCGATCCACTGGCGCACCCCGGCGTGGCCGCGGTAGGAGCCGGTCATCGTCCGCAGCTCCACGTCCTCGGCGAGGCAGGCCATCAGGCGCTCCTCGTCGCGTGCGGCGAGGGCGGTGTAGCCGTCTGCCAGTGTCAGGACACCGACCGAAGTAATTGATCTCACCCCCACGAGGATTGTACGCCCAATGCTCGAGCGTCCGGCTCCCAACTTCGCGGGTGGCCGGTCGGAGGACGCGGTGAGCGTCGAGTCGGTGATCCCCAACTCGACGCAAGCGGGAACCCCTATCCGTGCCAACTCCAGGGATGACGATGAATCCATCGCGAACGGCCCTTCCGATGGAGTTCCCAGGGCGCGCCGCTCAGCAAGCCGAGCGCAAGGACGCCGGCGAGGCCGAGAACGGTCACCAGCAGGGCACCGCCCGCCGCCGCAGGGGCGCTGAGCCCAAGCAACCCGGTGCCGCTCGGCGAGCGTGTGGCCGATTGCAGCGAAGCTGGCAAGGGTGACGGCTCCTTCGCATATCGAGCCGCGTCGACTCCTCCGACTGGACCGCCTTCTTCGTTGGCGAACGTGCCGAAGCTAGAGAACGGGAGGAGCTCCGACGCCGCGTGTGCGGCGCCACATTCGTGCGCGCGAGCCGCGATGACGAGACGGCGCAGGCCGATCCGCTCCAGCTGAGCAAGCTCCCGAGTGGTGACATGCAGGGTCTCGGCGAGCGCCACTGGGCTCAGCGCGGGGGTGTCGATCCCGGTCGACAGCTTCAGCACACGCTGAAGATCGTCCGGCAGGTTGCCGAGGCACGCTTGGAGCGCCCGCACCGCCGTGCGCAGTGCGTGCTGCCAGAGTCCAGCCTGCTTCGCGGCGCTGACCCCGGGGGCGCGTGCGACTGCTTCTTGAAGCGCGGCCAATCCGCTGCTGACGCCACTGGCCAGCGAAGACGACACCGACGCGAACGTCGGGCCGACTGCCGAGAGAGCGAGTGGCCGACCCATGCCGGCGGCCGTGGCCGGACTCGATGCTGGCCCGGAGCGGCTCGTGCCGGTGCTCGTCACCCGTGGAGCCGTAGGCGTTCGCGGGATGCTCGGGAGCGTCGGTGTCGGAAGGGTCGCAGGGAGCGTTGGGGTACCCGAGGGGACCGCCACTTTGCCACCGCTGCTCGGGGATACGGTCGGTGCCGGGAGCCGCGGCGCAGGAACTTTCGGAAGAGGCAGAGTCGGGACCACCGGGACTTTCACGGGAGGTGGCGGTGTCGGAATAGGTGGCGGTTTAGGCGCCGGCACCGGGACCGGGACCGGGACTTTTGGAACCACAGGAACTTTTGGCACGGGCGGCGGCGGTAGCGGGAGTGTCACGACCGGTACCGTCGGGACGCCCAGCGCGATCCTCGGAGTGCTCGGCGCACTCGGTAGCGACACGAACAGCTCCGAGGCTCCGGCACCCGGTGGTATGGCCAATGCCCAGAGAACGACAAGGCTGACGACCGACCAGAGTCGGCGCGTGTGTCGGACCGTCTTCATCCCGTGATGCCACCCCCAGGCCACATCTAGCGATTCGCCAGGTGTTTACCCAATTTGCCGAGATCGAATCGGGGGGCGGCGCGATCCAACGTTGGAGGGGACTCGAACACGGCAGAGCCGCGGTCACACGGGGGCCGCTCACAGAGTCGCCTCACAGGTCCACGGGACCCAGCGGTTAGTCTGCCCGCGTGAACGGCGTTCGGTCACGCCCTAGCCTGGTGGCGCGGCTGCGTGCTCGTGCTGGCGGGCAGTTCGTGCCGGCGCTCCTGCTGGCGGCGTGGGCGCTCCTGCTGGCGGCGTGGGTCTTGGGCAACCCGCCATTCGCCGCACCCGACGAGAGCGATCACTACATTCGCGCGGTCGGCGTCAGCCAGGGTCATCTGATCGGAAGAGCCGATCCCGGGGCACGGATCGGGGTCACGCCGACTCAGGTGGCGTGGACCGCGCAGGAGGCCCGCCTCGTGTCGCTTCCGGCAGGCCGGGACCCGCAGGCCTTCTCGTGCGAGCTGGGGCCGGGCAAGCACAGCGCGGCGTGCCTGCGTACGGCCGACCTGCGTCCGCCTGCGGTCACGCGCGCCACAGCCGTGGGCAACTACCAACCCCTCCCGTACCTCCTGCCCGCTGTGGCCCTGCGCGGCGGGGGCTCGCCTCCTGCTGCGCTGCGTCTCGGGCGCGCCGCTGAGGCTCTCCTGGCGCTTGCGCTGCTCGCGATCGCCGCCTTCGCGCTGTATGACGCTGCAAGCCCGGTCGTCTCGCTTCTCGGACTTCTGCTCGCGGTGACGCCGATGGTGATCTTCTGCGCGGCGATCCTCAACGGGAGCGCGGTCGAGATCGCGGCGGCGGTGGCGTTCTTCTGCTGCCTGTTGCGCGTGGGACGCACCGGCACGGTGGCGGCGCGATGGTGGGCCCTGACGGCCGTGAGCGGTGCGGCGTTGGCGCTCAGCCGCTCCACGAGCCCCGCCTGGCTCGTGCTGCTGATGATCGTCGCCGCGGGCTGGAGCGGACCGCGTGCGTTCGCTCGCCGATGGTCTGCCGGTTGGGCTCCACGCGTCGCCGCGGCGGTGCTGGTGCTCGCAGTGGCGTTGAATCGAGTTTGGGAGGGGCTCTATGGCACGCACGTGTCACTCGACACGTTCAAGCTCCACGCCGGTCTCGTCGCGGGGGCCCACGAGTGGTGGAGGGCGCTTCCGGAGCTCGTGGGCAAGTTTGGCTATCTCGAAGTCAAGCTCCCGTTGATCATTCCCGTTGTGTGGTTCGCACTCGTCCTCACGCTCCTGGGCGCCGCCGGCGTCGCCGGTTCGCTACGCGAGCGTCTCGTGCTGACGGCCGTGGTGATCGTCGGCCTGGGCGTGCCCGTCGTGTTCTACGCAGTGATCGTCCGGCGAACCGGGGGCGGGCTGCAGGGTCGCCACGTACTGGCCCTGCTCGTCGCCGTGCCGCTCCTCGCCGGCGAGGCGCTCTACCGCAACCGTGAACGCGCAATGAACGGCGGGCTGCGCTTCCTGACCATCGCGATTCCCGTTGCGGTCGCGGTCATGCAAGCGACAGCCTGGTATGTCAACGCGAAGCGCTATGCCGTCGGCGGCTCCGGTCCGACGTGGTTTCTCAGCTCCGCAGCCTGGAGCCCTCCGGTCGCGTGGTGGCTATTGCTCGCGATCGCCGTGCTCGGGTGCGTCTTTCTCGGCGCGCTGGCGCTGGGCAGCCCCGGCCGACGCGCGGAGGACCTTCGCCCTCTTGCCCTCGAGGCCCGCGGTACCTAGTCATCTTCCGATGAGCCCCCGAGCCTGAGCCTGATGCGCTCGCTCTCTTCGTGATCGAGCGCGGCCTCTATTTCTCGGTGACGTCGCTCGATCCGTCCGATCGCCTCCTCGACGGCCGTTCTGGCTCGCTCGACCGCTGCGTCCCGTTCGGCCCGCGCGGTCCTGCGGGCGATGTAGTAGTACCTGCGCGCCGGATCGGGCTCTGATTCTTCGGCGGCTTCCTGCTCTGCCGCTTCGCGCCGGCCCTGCGCGAGCTCGGCCTCCTGCCGGCGCCATTCCTCGAATTCATCCCTCTCGGTCCTGCCGGTTCGCCGCTTCGCGACCCGCTTCATGACGGCGAATCTGACCAGCTCGTACCAGATGATGATCGCGAGGACGTAGATGACCGCGAGCGCAACCGGCAGGCGGATCACGAGGTCAGCGGCAACCAACACGCTGGCACCTCCAAGCAGGGGCCGATCCACGCCGCTCGTCGCTTGCGAGCGCACGACTTCGGGATATCCGCAACACAGCTCTTAATCGACTGCGACGGCGCCCGAGTAAAGCCCCGGGACGCCGCGACCCGACCCATAACGAGATCGTGCCACGATCGGCCCGGCGCCGGTCATCTCCGCGGGCGGTCGCACGCCGGCCGCCTCTGAAAGTCTGCGACCGCCCAGCGTCCTCAGCCGGGCGGTCGCGCGTTGTGTCTGGCTATCGGTGGCCGGCGGGTTCGAGCTCTCGTTCGAGCGGCTGCGCCTGGTCATCGTGCTCTGGCTCGGTGGCCGCCTCGATCTCGAGGCGCGGTAGCCGTCGTTCCAGCCACCTGGGGAAGTACCAGTTGGCCTTGCCCAGGGAATGCATGATCGCTGGGACGAGCACCGTCCGGATGACAAGCGCATCGACGAGGATCGCCGTCGCCATGCCGAGACCGATCAGCTTGATCGTTCGGTCGGTGGTGAACGTGAATGCGAAGAAGACGACGACCATGATCGCCGCGAGGGCGGTGATGGTCCTTCCCGCGACCGCCTGCCCGTGGTTCACCGCCTGGGAGTTGTCCCTCCGCTTGAGCCACTCCTCGTGGATGCGGCTGATCAGGAACACCTCGTAGTCGGTCGAGAGCCCGAACAGGACGGCAAACATGAGAATCGGCGCGAGGGGCGGGATCGGTCCGGTGTGAGTCACGCCGACCAGCGAACTCAGCCAGCCCCATTGGAACACGGCGACGATGACCCCGAACGCTGCGCCGGCCGACAGCAGGTTCATGACCGCCGCCGTTGCCGGGATCACGAGGCTGCGGAACACGATCATCAACAGCAGGAATGACAACACGACGACGATCGCGACGAACATCGGCAGCTTGGATTCCAGTTGCGCCGCATAGTCGTCCGCGAGGGCAGTCTGCCCGCCCACGTAGACGGTGAGGTTCTGCCCGCCAAGGGCGTTTGGAATGACGCTGTTGCGCATGGTCTTGATGAGGCTGGACGTCGAAGCATCCTGCGGGCTGCCCGTCGGGTACACCTGCGCGACAGCCACTCCAGGGTGTCCGGGCCCGGGCGGCAGGAACTGAGGTGGGCTGACCGCGGCTACGCCAGGGGTATGGCTGGCGGCAGCGACCACGTGGCTGAACATCGCTGGCTGTCCGCTCGAGTGGACCGGAGCCACGAGCTCGAGGGGTCCGCTGAAACCCGGACCAAAGCCCTTCGCGAGCAGTTCGTACGCACGGTGCGTCGTGGTGGTGGTTGATGTGGGGTCCGTGTTGGCGTCCGCAGCTCCGAGACGGAGTGAGAGCGCCGGGATGGTGAGGGCCACCATGATCGCGAGCGCCGCGACGCTGAAGCTGATGCGGTGGCCTTGAACGCGCGTGGCCCAGCTCGCCCAGCGAGCGGAAGCCTCCGGCGGGTGGACGTCACCCGCCTCGAGCGCTGCACGCTGCCCGCGTGTAAGGATCCGCCTTCCGAGGAAGCCGATCAGCGCAGGCGCGAGTGTCTGGGCCGCGGCCATCGGCAGCAGAACGGCGATCGACGCGGCGATTGCCGCCCCCGAGAGCACGCTTACGCCGACGGTCAGCATTCCCAGCAGTGCGATGCAGACCGTGATGCCCGCGAACAGCACTGTGCGCCCCGAGGTGGCGGCAGAGATCCCGATCGCGTCCGGCAAGGATCGACCTCTGCGCATCTCCGTGCGCGTGCGAGTGAGGATGAACAGCGAGTAGTCGATGCCCACGCCGAGGCCGATGAGGATCGAGAGTTGCTGGGTGAAGCTGGCCATCGACAGCACGTTCGAGAGCGCGCCGATCAACGAGACGGCCGCACCGAGCGCAATACCGGTGGACACGAGCGGCAGCAGCGCCGGCAGGATCGACCCGAACACGAACAGGAGCACGACGAGCGCCGCCACGACTCCGAATATCGTGCTACTCGACGAGGAGGGGTTCGTTGAAGCTGCGACGTCACCGAGTACATCCACCTGTACGCCGCGACCGTTGGGCGCGCGTGCCGTGTTCACGAATCTGCTGGCTTCCGTCGCCGAGATCGCGTGCTGTTCCTTCGTGAAGGTGACGGTGGCAAAGGCAACCGAGCCGCTTCGGCTGATCTGCCTTTCACCCGCCGCGGTATACGGCGAGGTGACGGCGCCGACGTTCGGCAGGCGGGCCACGTTGGCGAGCATCGCCTGTACGCTCGAGCGCACTGCGGGCTGTCTCACCGTGCCCGTCTTGGTGGCGATGACGATGCGCTCCGTATCACCCGAGACGCTCGGGGCCGCCGTCTGCAGCAAGCTCTGCGCCGTGGCGCTCTGGGTCCCGGAGAGTCGGTTGGATGCCGAGTAGTTACTGCCGGTCGTCGACTGAATGAAGACTGCACCTACGAGCAACAGGATCCACCCTGTTACGACGATCCGTCGATGAGCAAGACACCATCGGGCTAGACGAGGCATGATTGTCTCCCAGTTACTCAGCCCCCGCCTGTCGGAGACCTGTTGCAAACGACGGTAAGCAACCGGTTACCGAAAAACATCGGCCTCTGGAAGGCACTTTCGGGTCGCGCGACTGCTCCGCGCGATGCAGTCGGTATGCGCCTTCTGGGCGCGTCAGACGCCTCGCCCGACCGGTCTCGGCGCCGGACCGTAGGCCGTCCGGACGGCCTGCATCTACTCCTTCAGAGCTAGTCGTCGGTCCTCGAGCGACATCGCCAGGCGTAGTGGAATTACGTCTCGCAAGCCGACGACAAGCGCTCGTCCGCAGGTTACATTCCGACCCTGATTCGACGTGAGCCCGCGGGACCGACTTCCAGCTCTCACCCGCACGATCGCTGACCGTCCCACCGATCGACAGCGATCGAGCAATTCGTTAGATCATCTTTCCGTTCCCGTTAGGCACGCGCCACACACTAGTTCCGAACGCTTCCCCGACAACGACGACTCCAGGAGATAGGACGATGACAACGCTCAGTCGGGCACTCGCAGACCGAGGTAACCGATACCAGTCGCTGAGTAACTTCTATCGGGCGGATAGCCGCCGGAGATCCTCTCGCGAGCAGGACGTCGGGCTGTGGTGGCGCGTGGGCGCGTACGGCCCCGTCTACCGCGCGGCATGGGTACGAGAGACGGGCGAGCTCTACATCACACGGCTCGGCGCACTCCAAGATGGAGGAGGCGAGGTTGTCGTCCTGGGGCGGGCCCGCGATCGCGGTGAGCTCGAGGAGGCGCTGGAGGGTTGGCAGGATGTTTGCCCGCAGCCGGACTCGATGACGTGGTTGCGTCATCGAGCCGCCGAGCTGGCTCCGCCCGAGAAGCCCGCCCCGTCGTTCGCAGATGCTTCCATCTCTCAAGCGCATCGCCTTGGCGGTGGAGTCCCGCGCCCACGACGACCGGACGCGCCGATCACATCGGCAGAGCGTGCGGCCCGCTCGAGCCTTCGCTCGAAGACCCGGGCGCCGTCACCCTCGACCGTTGCCGCTGCAGAGCGCGGTCGCTGAGACACGACGCTCGCTCTAGTCCTGGAGATGTAGGTGGGATGCGTCCGCCAGGCCGATGTCCGGTGATCCTGCCAGCGGTACAGTCGTTAGGGCTGGCAGCGCGCCGAACGCGCCGAGAAAGGGAGTAACTGTTGTCTGGTTCCGTGCAGCTTGCTGCGATCGTCCCTCAGCGCATGGCACACGCGGCGATCGACCCCCTTGGCGAGGGTCGAACCCGGCGGGGCGGTGAGTGGCGGTGAGCACTCCAGCGCCTACGGCCGGTACGAGCGCCGGGACGGGTCGCGCAGGACCGGACACGCCCCCCCAGGCGCGCTCGGGGGATGGCGCTCACCCCCACCGACGTGGGCCGTCCCTGAGCTGGATACGGAGTTGGGTGGCCCGTGCGCCCGACGTGGCGCGAGCGCTGCGGGAGGCACCGGAGGTTGATGTCACATGGGCGCTGGCCGCGTTCGCCGCCCTGCTGGCCGATCCCGGACTCGGCTGGGACAGCGGCCACCTGAGCGTGGCGGCGGTCGTTCTCGCGGGGGCGACGTCCCTCCCGCTCGTCGTACGTCGCAGCTATCCACTCGGCACCCTTGTTCTCGTCACAGCCGGGCTGCTTGCCTGTCTGGCCGTATTTCATCCCAACATCGCGGCCGTGGGCATCATCATGGTCGTCCTATACACCGTCGGGCTGCAGGGCCGCCGCCTGCGCACGCTGATCGTTGCTGCCGCGATGGCCCCCGTCGTCGCCGCTGCGGTCGTGATCACGAGCAAAGAGGGTTTCACGGCAGGCGCGACGCTGGCTCGTCTGGCGCTCCTGCTGGCTGCCCTGGCGGCTGGTGATGCTCTGCGTGGCCGCTTGGCGCTGGTCAATGCCAGGGCAGAGGAGACCGAGCGAGAGCGCGAGGCGACGGCGGTCCATCGCTTCGATGAGGAGCGCCTGCGTCTGGCGCACGAGCTCCATGACACGATCGCGCACACCTTGGTTGGGATCAACACTCAAGCCGCGGCGGCCGTCCATCTGCAGCGCGAGCACCCCAATGAGAGCTTCGACGCCCTCCAGGACATCGTCCGCAGCTCGGCCGACGCGCTGGCCGAGCTGCGCTCCATGCTGAAGATCGTTCGCCCTGCTGCAGACGAGGCTCCTCTGCGACCGGCACAGACCCTCGCCGATCTGCGGGAGCTCGTTGACGGTGTACGAGGCCCGGAGATGGATGTCGACCTGCAGCTCGACGCCATCCCGCGAGAGATTCCGGCGGCCACCGCCCACGGCGCGTACCGCATCGTCCAGGAGAGTCTGACCAACATCCTGCGTCATTCCGACGCCAAGCGCGTGACCGTCCGCGTCGCGCTCGTCGAGGATCAGCTGATCGTTGAGGTTCTCGACGATGGGCGCGCGGCTCTCTGTGACTCCCGAGCTCCGGGTCAGGGATTGCAGGGAATGACCGAGCGTGCCGCGGCGCTCGGAGGGCGCTGCGAAGCAGGCGTCGCACCCGACGGAGGCTGGCGGGTCCGGGCGAGACTCCCGGCGGGGGTCGCCGCGCAATGACGGGCTCCTCGAAGCTACGCGTCCTGGTCGCCGACGATCACGCGCTCGTCCGGCACGGCTTTCGCTCGATCCTGGCCAACGAGGATGACATCGAGGTCATTGAAGCGGCAAGCGACGGGCGCGAGGCCGTGGCGATCGCCGCCAGAGAGCGGCCGGACGTCGTGCTGATGGACATCCGCATGCCGGTGTTGGACGGAATCGAGGCGACCCGCCTGATAACGGAGGACCCACTCCTGTCGAACACGAGGGTGATCGTCCTCACCACCTTCGATCTCGACGAGTACGTGTTCGGCGCGCTTCGCGCCGGAGCCAGCGGGTTCCTGCTGAAGGGCGTCGAGCCCACCCAGCTCATAAACGCAGTGCGCACCGTCGCCGATGGTGCGGCCCTGCTCGAGCCGAGCGCGACACGGCGGCTGATAGAAGCCTATACAGGCGGGTCGAGCGACCCCGGCCATGCAGCGACAGCGCTTCCTGACGATCTCACCGCTCGCGAGATCGAGATCCTCTCCCTGATCGCAGGAGGATCGACCAATGCGGAGATCGCCGAGGGCCTGGTCATCAGCCCGCTCACCGTGAAGTCACACGTCTCGCGCATCCTCGCGAAGATGGACGCCCGCGACAGGACTCAGCTCGTGGTCATGGCCTACGAGAGCGGGCTCGTCGTTCCGGGCGTTGCGCCCAACGCGTAATCGGCGACCAGGTTTGTGGCCCCCAAGGGTCAGCGGGTAACCTGAAGTTGGGCGCTCGAGCCCGCGTCGGCGACCGACTAGAGGGTGCGGACGCTGTCGATTGGCGGGACGAGAAGGTCGGGAGGCTGGTTAC
>DATMQX010000142.1:0-4962 GCA_035567055.1 Solirubrobacteraceae bacterium | reverse complement strand
CGCCAGGTCACGCCCCTTGACGTAGCGCTCGATCAGGATCTTGCGATCGTAGGAGAAGGCTCCCACCATCGCTGCCGGGAGCTCCTCGGCCGAGTGCGCGAACTTCACGCCGAGCGCCGAGCCCTGTCCTGCGGGCTTCACCACGACGGGGAACCCGAGCGCCCGTTCGATCGGCCCAACCGCGGCGCCGGCGCCCAGGGCTTTGACGGAGGCCTCGCGCAGCACGCGGAACTCCGGCGTCGGGATTCCCGCCTCGCGCATCAGGAACTTCGCGAGCACCTTGTCGGCGCAGCGCATGCACGCCGATGGCCCGGAGCCCGTGTAGGGGATGGCGAGCGCCTCCAGGAGCTCCTGCACGGTGCCGTCCTCTCCGTCTCCGCCGTGCAGCGCGACGAAGGCCGCGTCCGGACGCTCGTCGCTCAGCTGGTGGACGAAATCTCCTCCCGGGTCGATCGCGACCGTGTCGTAGCCGAGGCGTCTGAGCGCCTCCTGCACGTGCGCGCCCGAGCGCAGCGAGACGTTGCGCTCCAACGACATGCCGCCCCTGAGAACCGCGACGCGTTCGATGGGGCGGGAGGTCGGGCTCTGCGAGCGCTCGCGACCGTCGCTCATCGATCGCGGCGCCGACGGCTGTGGCCCTCGTCCTGGCGGAGCGGAAGGTGCAGTATGTCGGCGAGCCCCGGCTCCTGCACGGTGCCGTGCTGCTCGGGCTCCGGGGAGGCGTCGGCGTTCTTCGCCCCTCCCCCGGAGGAGCCGCTGAGGGCGCCGAACAGGCCGGCCTGGCCGCCGAGCGCCTCGCCGATTCGGCGCACGCCCGTCCGGATGTCGTCGTCGGCAACCCCCGCGAAGTTCAATCGCATCGAGCTCGAGCCGCTGCGCCCGTCGGTGTAGGCCGCCCGACCGGGCACGAAGGCGACGCCTTCGCTGCGCGCCAGCAGGTCGGTCGTATCGACGTCGCCTGCCAGCGTCGCCCAGATGAACAGGCCGCCCTCGGGTCTCGTCCAGCTGGCGCGTCCGCCGAAGTGCTCCTCGAGCGCCTCGAGCATCACGTCACGCCTGCGTCTGTACAACGACTTGAGCGTCTCCAGGTAATCGCGCCAGTCGCGATCGGAGAAGTAGGCCGCGACGAACAGCTGCGTCATCGGCGAGCTGCAGAGGTCGGCGCCCTGCTTGCCGAGGTTCAGCTTCTCCAGAACGGCCCGCGGAGCGACCGCCCAGCCCAGCCGCAGTCCTGGCGAGAGGATCTTCGAGAACGTGCCGAGATAGATGACGAGGTCCGAGGTGCCGCCGCGTCCCACCGCCTGCGCGTCGAGCGAGTAGAGCGTCGGAAGCGGCTCGCCCTCGTAGCGCAGCAGGCCGTAGGGGTTGTCCTCGAGCACCAGCAGCTCGCGCTCGCGCGCCACCTCGACGAGCCGGCGGCGACGTGCCAGCGACATCGTCACCCCGCCAGGGTTGTGGAAGTTGGGGATCGTGTAGATGAACTTCGGCCGCCTGCCCTCCGTCTGGAGGCGGTCGAGCACGGCCTCCAGGGCGTCGATCGGCATGCCGTCGCCGTCCATCTCTATCTGCTCGACCTCGGCCTGGTAGGCGCTGAACGTCGGCACCGCACCCGGGTAGGTCGGCGCCTCCGCCACGATCACGTCGCCCGGGTCGATGAACGTCTTGCAGACCAGATCGATCACCTGCTGGCCGCCGGTCGTGACGATCACCTCGCCGGGGTCGATGATCGTGCCCTCGGCGGCCATCACCTCGACGATGCACTCGACGGTGCTCTCCATGCCTTCCGTGGGCCCGTATTGGAGCGCACGTGCGGTTGACTCCGCGGCGACCGATGACATGAGCTTCGCGTACAGCTCCGGCGCGAACGTGCTGGTGTCCGGCAGCCCGCCGGCCAGGGAGATCACGTCGGTGCGTTCGGTCAGCGCCATCATCTCCCGCATCGCCGAGCTCTTCATGCCGCGCGTGCGGGCCGCGAACAGGGCCTCATACCGCGCTAGCTCATGCGCCGTAGGACGGGCTCCGCGCCCGTCTCCCGCTCCGCTGGTCGATCGCTTCATGTGCCTGTCGTCCCTATTCGCCGCCGGGCGCCCGCAACCTCGCTCGCGCGACCTTCTTGGCCGCCTGTGGAGTCGTCTATCGTCCTGGCCGGTCGGAGACCGATCGGCACCCGCACGGTAGCGCACACGCATCCGCAGATTGCATGCACGGAACCTTCTTCTACATCGGGCTCGGCGTCGGCCTCGCAGCCGCATGCGGCGTTCGGCCCTTCCTGCCGGTGCTGCTCGCAGGCGCTCTGGGCTCCGCAGGAGCCCTCGGCGTCAGCTTCGCGCATGGCCGTTTCACGTTCCTGCAGTCGGGCTGGTGGCTGCTCGCCGTCACCGTCGCTCTCGTGCTCGCCTACGCGCTGCAGCTGCGGCTCGGGCTGGCGCCGATGCTCGATCCGGGAGCCGGGCGCCCGCGGGGCGGGCGGCCCACTGACCCGCTCGCCGCGGCGCTCTCGGGCATCGCCTATGGAACGGGGGCGCTGCTGTTCGCCGGCACGCTCGCAGCGCACGGGGACACCTGGTGGCCTGGCCTGCTCGGCGGGCTCGCGGCCGCGGCGCTCGCCCAGCGCGCCGTTGGCCCCGTCGTCGCCCGCGCCCGCGCGCGGCTGCCGGATCGCGAGGCACGCGAGGCAGTCACCGTCTATCTCGACGGCGTGGCACTGCTGCTCGCTGCGCTCGTCGCACTGCTGCATCCCCTCGGCTACGTGGTCGTGGGCCTGTTCGCCTGGCTTCTACTGCGCGCTCGCGCTCGCGCCGGCGCGAAGTACGCGGGCCTGCGCATCCTGCGTCGCTAGATGCCGCCCAAGCTCGTCCTCTGCGTGATCGATGCGATGGCGCCCGAGATGCTCCAGCGAGCGGTCTCCTCGGGCGCGGCGCCGGTGCTCGAGCGGCTGATCGAGCGCGGTCGCTACGTGCCCTCGTGCGTGGCCGCGTTCCCGTCGGTGACGCCGGTCTGCGCCGCCTCGATCGTCACGGGCGTCGGCCAGGACGAGCACCACATCCCGGCGATGAACTGGTTTCACCGCGAGGAGCACCGCTACGTGGAGTACGGCTCGAGCTTTCGCGCCGCCCAGCGGTTCGGCATCGCCCGCCAGCTCACCGACACGGTCTACAACATGAACCGGGTCCACCTCTCGCACGACACGCCGACCGTGTTCGAGTCGCTCGACGACGCAGACGTGCGCACCGCCGGCACCACGTACCTCATGTACCGCGGGCGCCATCGCCATGAGCCCCAGCGCGACACGACACTCACACGCGTCGCCTCGCGGCTCATGCGTCATCCGGTGATGGGTCCCCGCGAGCTCTTCTACGCAGACATCTTCGCCTCTCGCCGCACCAACTGCCGCTCCGGCCTGGGAATGCCGGGCGTGCGCGATCGTCACTCCGGCTGTGTCTCGAGCTACCTGGTCGAGAACGATCTGTTCGACTTCCTGCTCCTGTCGCTGCCGGACAACGACTGGTACTCGCACAAGTACGGTCCCGACGCTCAGGTCCGCTCGATCGCCCAGGCCGACCTGCAGCTCGCGCGGGTGATGGACGCCGGCGGCGGCGTAGAGGACTTCCTCGACGAGCACGCGGTGATCGCGATGGCCGACCACTCGCAGGCTCCGATCACCGCCACGATCGCCCTCCAGGACGAGCTCTCCGAGCTGGGCGTGCTCGGTCCCGCGCGATCGTCCGGCGGCGCGCGCGACGGCGAGCCGCGCATCGCCGTCTGCCCCTCCCAGCGCGCCGCGATGGTCTACGCGCTGCACGAGTCCGACCGCGACTCGACGCGTGCCCTCGTGGAGATGCGCGCGCTCGACATCGAGGGCGTCGACCTGGTCATGTGGCTCGAGCGCGATGCGCACGACGCCCCCCGCGAGGGCGTGATCTCGAGCTCCGAGCATGGAGAGCTCCGCTTCGCGCCGGACGGTCCGATCGGCGATCCACGCGGGCGCCGGTGGAGCGTCGACGGTGCGCTGGCCGCGATCGGCGGCACGATCGAGGACGGCCTGCTGCTGACGCCCTCCTACCCCGACGCCCTCGCGCGCGTCTGGTCGGCGCTCACCTGCCCGAGCTCGGGAGAGGTGCTGCTATCCGCCACACCGGGCTACGAGTTCCTCGATTGGGGACGCCAGGCCCACCTCGGCGGGGGCAGTCACGGATCGCTTCACGCCTCCGACTCGCTGGGAGCATTGATACTCAGCGGAGTCGAGCTTCCGCAGCCCGAGCCCGATCAGTGGGCGATACGCGACGTCGCGCCGCTGATCCTGAGTCACTTCGACGGCGGGTGAGACAACCGCGGCGGGTGCGGCGTTACTCTCGCCTCGATGCGCCCGCTGGCAACCATCGCCGTCCTCGCCACGCTCGTCCTGCCCGCGTCCGTCGCGGCGGCGAGCACGAGCGGATCCACGGCTGCGGCGCAATTGCACAGCACCGTCGCGCAGGGATCGAGCAGCTCGACCGGACCGGTGTCGGTCCCGCTCTCGAACATCCCGCCCGCGGGACGCCGCCTGTCCTCGAACCAGGTGCTCGCGATCGCCGGTGCGCTGCCGAAGGTGCGCGCCGCGCGCGCCAAATATCGGGGCTCCTTCGGCGGCGCCTACCTGAAGTCGCCTCTGCGCTGGCAGGTGAGCTTCTTCTCGCACGACGGCAAGAAGGAGATCGCGCAGGTGTTCATCTCCGACCTGTCAGGGCGGGTGCTCGAGCAGTGGACCGGCTTTCAGGTGCCCTGGTCGATGGCGCGCGGCTACCCGGGCGCGTTCGGACGGCACGTCAACGCACTCTACGTGTGGCTGCCGCTGTGTCTGCTGTTCGCGCTTCCGTTCCTCAACTTCCGCCGCCCCCTCTCACTGACCAACCTCGACCTGCTCGTGCTGCTGTCGTTCTCGGTCTCGCTCGCCTTCTTCAACCACGCCAACATCTGGGCCTC
>DATMQX010000141.1:0-36170 GCA_035567055.1 Solirubrobacteraceae bacterium | reverse complement strand
GTCTGCAGGACGTTGCGCGCGACGCCGAGGCTGCGCTGGATCTCGTCGAAGCGGCGCAGCCCGAGCAGCACGTCGCGGACGATAAGCAGCGACCACCGCTCGCCGACAACCTCGAGCGCGCCGGCGACGCTGCACACCTGCTTGTCGTAGTCGTTTTTCAACATCGCCAAGAGCATAACGCACCGAGTTGCATCACGCAACTCATCTGTGCTACGGTGCGTTGCATGATGCAACGGAAGTGGCGCGTGTCGCTCATCGTGTGCGTTGGGGTCTTCATGGCGAGCCTCGACCTGTTCATCGTCAACATCGCCTTCCCATCGATCCAGCACCACTTCGGCGGAGCGTCGCTCGCGTCGCTGTCGTGGATCGTGAGCGGCTACGCGATCGTGTTCGCCGCGCTGCTGGTTCCCGCCGGGCGGTGGGCGGACGCGTTCGGGCGAAAGCGCGCGTTCCTCTCGGGACTCGGGCTGTTCGTCCTCTCGAGCGCCGGTTGCGCGCTGGCGCCGTCCGTCGGCGTGCTCGTCGCGGCGCGCCTGCTGCAGGCTGCCGGAGGGGCGCTGATGGTGCCGACGTCGTTGGGGCTGATGCTCCCCGAGTTCGGCGCACACGAGCGTCATGCAGCGATCGGTCTGTGGGCGGCGACGGGAGGCATCGCTGCGGCCGCGGGGCCGCCGCTCGGTGGCCTGCTCGTTCAGGCGGACTGGCGGTGGGTTTTCCTCGTGAACGTGCCCGTGGGTCTGATCGGCCTGGCGCTGGGAGCCCGCACGCTCGTCGAGCGCCGCGAGGCGGACGCGGCGCGGCCGGACCTGCTGGGAGCGGTCGCCCTGATCATCGCCATCGGCGCGCTCGTCGTGGCGATCGTCAAGGGTCAGGAATGGGGTTGGGGCTCGCCCGCGATTCTCGCCCTGGTCGCGACCGCGCTCGCGCTGCTTCCGACGATCTGGTGGCGTGGAAGCCGCCACCCGGCGCCGGTCGTGGACCCCGCGATGCTGCGCGTGCGCACATTCGCGCTCGCGGTCGGCGCATCGGTGCTCTTCTTCGGCGGCTTCGGGGCGATGCTGCTCGCGGGGGTCCTGTTCCTCACCTCTGTCTGGCATGAGAGCGTGTTGACCGCGGGGCTGATGATCGCGCCGGGACCGGCCACGGCAGCGCTCTTCGCGGTGCCGTCGGCCCGGCTCGGGGCACGTGTCGGCTACCGCATCCCCGGCGTCCTCGGCGCGTTGCTGTTCTCGGCCGGATCGCTCTGGTACATCACTCGCACCGGCCAGGCCCCCGCCTATCTGAGCGACTATCTGCCCGGGATGATCATCACCGGCGCGGGCGTCGGGCTCGTGATCCCGACACTCACGGGCGCCGGCGCCTCCTCGCTCGCACCCGAGCGCTTCGCCACGGGCGCCGCGGTCCTCACGATGGGCCGTCAGATCGGGGCGGCGCTCGGCGTGGCCGTTCTCGTCGCTGTGCTCGGCACCGGGCAGGCGACGCTCGCGGACTTCCACTCGGCGTGGCTGATCACGGTCGCCGGGGGACTCGCCGCCGGTCTGGCGCTCGCTGCTCTCGGGCCGCCGCTGCACGGCAGCGCGCCGGCTCCCGTGCTCGCCGAGGGTGCAGCATGAGCACGGTCGGTCAGCTGCGGATGCGCAGCTTTGACTGGCAGGACCCGGCCGCGACGGCCGCCGCCGGCATCGAGCTCTCGGGCCTCGAGGTGATGCGGGCGATCGCCGACGGCGAGCTGCCGCCGCCGCCCGTCGCGCAGCTGATGGACTTCTCGATCGTCGAGGTCGGCTCTGGCAGGGCGGTGTTCGCGGTCGAGCCGGCGGAGTGGATGTACAACCCGATCGGATCCGTCCACGGCGGCGTCGCGGCCACGCTCCTGGACTCGTGCATGGGCTGCGCCGTTCACACGACGCTTGAGGCCGGAGTCGGCTACACGACGGCCGATCTCCACGTGCGCTACATCCGCGCGATGACCAGTTCCACCGGGCGCGTGCTCGCGGAAGGACGCGTCGTGCATGCCGGCAGGCGCATGGCCACGGCGGAGGGCCGTCTCACGACCGAGGATGGCGAGACGCTGCTCGCACACGGGACGACGGGCTGCGTGATCCTGCGCTGAGGCGGCCGTCCGCGTCAGCTCGCGGGCGTCGCCGCGCCGCCGCCGAGGTCGGCGTGTTCCGCAGCGACGGGGTCGAGCGGGACGAGCGCCGCGTTGGGCACGCGCTCGAAGCGCCTCGCGGCGTGCCCGGGCCGGCGCGCGAACGCGGCGCGGATCACCATCCCGTGACAGACGACGAGCGCCGGGAGCTCACCCCGCTCGACGTCCTCGAGCGCCGCGGCGACGCGGTGCTCCTGTTCGGTGAAGGACTCGCCGCCGGGGAAGGCGAAGGCAGGGTCGCCGGCGGCGAACGCCGCGAACTGCTCGGGCGCTTCGCGCTGCACGTCGGCGAAGCTGCGGTCGGTCCAGTCGCCGGCGTCGGTCTCCATCAGGCGCGCGTCCTCGCGTGGCTCGAGGCCGATGCGCCGTGCGACGAAGTCGGCGGTTTCGCGGGCTCGCAGCAGCGGGCTGCACCAGAGCGCCTCGAAGCCGTACGCGGCGGCGCGCGCAGCCAGGTCCTCAGCCTGCGCGCGCCCGACATCGTCGAGCGGGACCGGCAGCTGTCCCTGAAAGCGCCCCTCGAGGTTGTAGGCGGTCTGACCGTGGCGAGCGAGGTAGACGCTGGATTGGGCTGCCGAGATGCGCGCAGGATAGCCGCCGAGGCCGCGATGCCGGCGCCTGGCGGCCACCCGCGGGAGCCGACCGGACCCGCGCATACCATCGATCCTCGCCGTCGATCCCGGAGAGGAGGCCAATGTGGAACGAAGAGGACTGTCGGCCTACGTCGCAGAGCTGATCGGCACCTTCCTGCTGGTGCTGTTCGTCTCGCTGGTTGTCAGTGTGTACGCACGGAGCGGGATCTCCACGCCCGAATTCGCCGTGATCGGGCTGCTGCATGCGTTCCTGTTGATGATGCTGATCCAGACGCTCGGCGGCGTCTCGGGCGCCCACTTCAATCCAGCCGTCACGCTCGGGTTGGCCGCGGTGCGCAAGATCACTCCCCGAGATGCGCTCGGGTACATGGTCATGCAGGTCATCGGGGCGATCGCGGGAGCGGCTCTTGCCAAGCTGGTGCTCGACGAACTGCCCGGTGGTCCCAACCTCGGCAACGTCTCGGTCAGCTCGCTGCTGGCGGGCAAGACGATCCTCGGCGCGCTGTGCGAGCTGGTCGGCACCTTCGCACTGGTTTGGGCGATCATGGGCGTGGCGGTCAACCCGCGCGCCGACGCCGACTGGGCGGGATTCGTGATCGGAGCCACGCTCGGCTTCGGCGTGCTCGTGTTCGCCCCTCTCACCGGGGCTGGCCTGAACCCGGCGCGTGCGCTCGGTCCCGCGATCGTCGCAGGCGAATTCATCGGCGGGTTCGGCAAGTTCGCGATCGTCTACCTGCTCGGCCCCGCGATCGGCGGGTTGCTGGCCGCTCTGGGCTACAAGCTGCTCGTCCTCGATCCCGTCGATCGGATCGGCGACCGGCCCATCGACGTGCTGCCCTGACATTCGATCTTCGGGGAGGGGAGCCGCACATGTGCGGCTCCCCGGACCGGCGCACGCGCCGGTCCGCAGGCCGGCACATGTGCCGGCCTGAAACGGAGACGTCCAGCATCCGCCGAGTCGGCCAGCCCTCGATCGCGTCATAGACTCCTGGCATGCGCCGCAGGGTGACCTTCTCGCGGAACCTCACGCTGTCCCTGTCGCGGACGTGTCGCTGCTACTGCAAGTACTGCTCCTTCGCGACGCATCAGGCGCACCTCTACTCGCCCGGCGAGGTGCTCGAGATCCTCGACGGCGCGGCGGCCCGTCACGTGAAGGAGCTGCTGGTGCTCACGGGCGAGCGCCCGGAGGTCAATCCGCAGGTCGCCGGGCGGCTGGGCGAGTACGGCCACGAGGACTTCACCTCGTACGTCGTATGGGTGTGTGAGCGGGCGCTGGAGCGGGGGCTGCTGCCGCACACCAATCTGGGTGTGCTCTCCCGCGAGGACCTCGCCCGCCTGCGCGAGGTGACGGCCTCGCAGGGGCTGATGCTCGAGTCCTCCTCAGAGCGGCTGATGGAGACCGTGCACGCGGGCTCGCCGACGAAGCATCCCGCGAGGCGCATGGCGACGATTCGCGCCGCCGGGGAGCTGAAGATCCCCTTCACGAGCGGCATCCTCGTCGGCATCGGCGAGAGCGAGCAGGAGCGGATGCAGTCGCTGCAGGCGCTCGCGCAGCTGCACGCCGAGCACGGACACATCCAGGAGGTGATCCTCCAGAACTTCGTCCCGCACCAGAGCTATTACGGGCAGGAGCCCGCGCAGATCGCCGATGCCGCCGCGCGCGAGTACTGGCGGACGGGCGTCGCGCACGGCCGGCCGCAGCTGCCGCTGCCCGACTGGGCCTGTCCGGTGAGCATCGAGGACATGAAGCGCCTGATCGCCGAGACCCGCCGGCTGATGCCCGACGTCGGGATCCAGATCCCGCCGAACCTCGCCGATTGGTGGGGGGAGCTCGTGGCCGCGGGCGCGACCGACCTGGGCGGGCTGAGCGCCAACGGCGATCACATCTCGCCCGAGCATCCGTTCCCGTCGCCGCATCAGGTTCGCAAGGAGCTGCAGCGCGAGGGCTTTGCGCTGACCGAGCGGCTGTGCGTGTACCCGCAGTACCTCGACCCCGAGTGGCTGGCGCAGGGTGTTCTTGACACGGTCAAGGTCAAGTACTGGAGCTTCATCCCGCGGCGCGGCTCCGGCCGTACCGACCCACCGGCGCCGATCCGTTCAAGCCTCGTGCCCGGCGCAACCGAACGCGGGCGCGACGGACAGCCACTGAGCCCGCAGGAGCTGACCGCGATGTTCGCCGAGACCCGGCCGGAGGTGATCGAGGAGATGCGCGTCGCCGCCGACGAGCTGCGCGCCGAGCTCGCCGGCGAGCTCGTCACGTTCGTGGTCAATCGCAACATCAACATCTCCAACGTGTGCATCGTCGGCTGCGCGTTCTGCGGCTTCGGTCAGGGCAAGCGCTCGCCGGACGCCTACGAGCACGACGAGGCCGACTTCGTGGCGCGCATCGAGGAGGCCGTCGACTACGGCGCGACCGAGCTGTGCATCCAGTCGGGAATTCATCCGGACTGGACGCTCGAGGACTATCTCGGTTGGCTGCGCCTCGCCAAGGCCACCGCGCCGCAGCTGCACCTTCACGCCTACAGCGCGATGGAGATCGCCCACATGTGCGACATCTCCGGGCTTCCGCCGGCGGAGGTCTTCGCCCAGCTGAAGGAGTCCGGGCTGGGGTCGACGCCGGGGACGGCGGCCGAGGTCCTGCACGACGGCGTTCGCGCCCGTATCTCCCCGAACAAGCTTCCCGTGGCGCGCTGGGTCGAGATCATCGAGGCTTCGCACGGGGCCGGGCTGCGCTCCACCGCGACCGTCATGTTCGGCCATATCGAGGAGCCGTGGGAGCTCGCCGAGCACATGCGCGTGATCCGCGAGCTGCAGGAGCGCACCGGCGGGATCACCGAGTTCGTGCCGCTCTCGTTCATCCCCTTCCAGACGCTCCTGGGGCGCACCCACGGCGTGGAGGAGATCTCGCGCGAGGAGAACCTCAAGCACACGGCCGTCTTCCGCCTCGCGCTCGGGCGCACTGTCCCAAGCCTGCAGGCGAGCTGGGTGAAGATGGGCCTCGACGCCGCCACCGAGGCCCTGCGCTGGGGCGTGAACGATCTCGGCGGCACGCTGATGGAGGAGTCGATCAGCCGCCTGGCGGGCAGCTACCACGGCACGAGGCTCGATCCGGACCAGCTCGTCGCCGCCGCGCACGAGGCCGGACGTCCGGCAGCCGAGCGCACCACGCTGTACGAGATCCGCCGCCGCTACGAGCTGCCGGTCGCCGCGTAGCTGCCTCGTGCTCGAGGGTGGCGCCGACCGTTCAGGCCCTCGCGAACTGTCCGTGGAAGCTGAACGGAATGTGGTGGGGGACCTCGGCGCGGGCGATCTCAGCCAGGTCGCAGGCGTCGAGCACGAGCAGGAACGAGCGTTCGGCGCCGGCGTCGAGCACGACCGACAACAGGACTCCGTCGTCCTCGTCCTCCGCCTGAGGACGAGCGACGAACACGGGCTCTCCGGGGTAGCAGCCCGCCCGTGACCACGAGTCCCTGCGCCCATCGCTCGTGTCGACCTTGACGATCTGCTCGAACCAGCCGCTCGAGCCGAGGTCGTTTCCCCACGCGTACCGGTAGGGGAGCGCGTTGCAGCGCCCGTAGTTGATCCTCGGCAGCTCCAGGCCGCCGTCGCACAGCCGCTCGCTAGCCACGGAGCGATCGGCGAGCGTGAGCCTGAAGCGGGTGAGCACCGACTGCGGCACAGCGCCGCCCTGGCGCAGGCGCTCCAGGTAGAGGTCCTCGATCACGCCGGCGTCGGGCAGCGCGCAGAGGTCGACGACGACCTGTCCCTTCTCCTCGTAGGCGTTGACGTGGTGGAAGGAGAAGCACGCGTCCGTCTCGAAGCCGCCGGTCGCCTCGCCGGTTGCGCGGTCGACCAGCGTGAACCGGGTTCCCCGCTCGGGCTTCCAGCGATAGTTCTCGATGTAGGGACGTCCCGAGAGCGCCAGCGCCAGCGGGTTCACCACGAACGGGAACTCGGCGAGCACGAGCCACCGCTCGGTGAGGCCGAACGAGTGCATGTACGCGGGCTCCTTGACCGGCAGCGAGCCGATGATCCTCGGCTTCGCGGGTCGCTCGCCACCCGCGGCGACCTCGAAGAAGCGGTAGCTGCTGCTCGGGCCCAGCTTGGCGGCATAGTTGAGCATCGAGCCGCTGGCGCGGTCGGCGTGGGGGTGCGCGGTCGAGAGCTGCCCGGGAGCCTCATACGGACGCACCGCGGCCGCCTTCAGAGTGCGTCCGTCGAACTCCACCGGGAGCGGCGTCTCGGTCATCGCGATGTAGCGCTCGCCGAGCTTGGTGAGGTTGACGTTCGCGTTGTCCGGGAGCGCGTCTTTCGCGAACAGCGTCTGCACGCGCTTGAACAGCGAGCGGCACGGGTCCGTCGCGAACTCGCCGTAGACCATGCGGCCCTGCTCGCGGGCGGCCCGGTAGGAGCGACTTTCCAGAAAGCGGTTGCCGTAGGAGACACGCCCGTCGCCGAGCGTGAAGCGGTGCAGCATCGCCAGGCCGTCGAACCAGTGGCGCATCTGCTTTTCGCCGACCTCGAACTTGGCCGGTCCGGTCCGCAGCAGCGAACCCGACAGCCAGCGCGGCAGCTCGCCGTGCATCGGCAGCTCGTCGACGGTGACCTCCTGCTCGAGCGTGGCGAACCCCAGCTCCTGCGACGTCGAGATGAGAGTGGGCGCGTGCATGATGGCTCCTTCGCAATAGTTCGGACCGAACGGTACGTAGCGTAGTATCATCTCATGCCGATGTCAAGCCCGCGCCTCACCGAGACCTCCTACATCGTGCTGGGGCTGCTCGAGCAGATCGGGCCCGCGACCCCGTACGACCTGAAGCGGATCGCGCAGATCAGCACCGTCAACTTCTGGAGCGTGCCCCACACGCAGCTCTACACGGAGAGCGCCCGGCTCGCCGAGGAGGGTCTGCTCGACGAGCGTCGCGAGCAGACCGGGCGGCGTCGGCGCCTCTACAGCGTCACCGATCGCGGCCGCGAGGCGCTCGAGGCGTGGCGTTCGGAGCCGAGTGGCGAGCTCGAGCAGGTGCGCGACCCGGGCACGCTCAAGCTGTTCCTGGGGGGTGACCCGGCGAAGCTGGCGGCAGCACAGCTCGAGGCGCACAGACAGCAGCTCGCGGCCTACGAAGATCTCATGGACGGCATGACCGACGGGCCCGAGGGGTGGCGACTCGCGCTCGAGGTGGGCATCGGCCACGAGCGCGAGTTCATCCGCTTCTGGTCGGAGCTGGCCACGCGAGCCTCGTGATCGCTGGCGAGGAGCCTGCCTAGCGGAAGAGGTCCTCCGCGAGCCCTCGCAGCAGCGCGGCGGCCCCCGGGCCGTGCTCCGGGGTTACGAACCGCGCCAGCCCGTCGATCAGCACGACGGGCTCGCCCGAGTCCTTCGCGCGCGCCAGGTCGGCCGTCGCGGCCGCCGCGTCGGCGACGGCGAGCCAGGTCGCCTGGAGCTGAAGGCCGCGCGCGTCGCTGCGCCCACGCCAGTCGTCCAGGGGCTGCATGCCCGCGAGGCCGATCACGACGTCGAGCTGCCCGTGGCGCCACGCTCGGCCGAAGCTGTCGCTGATCAGGATCGCCGGGCCCGACGCGTCGCTCCCCCGGCGGCTGCCGAGAAGCTCGCGCAGGCGCCCACGGATAGCCCTCGCCGACGCGTCGGGGTCGCGCGGCAACAGCACTAGCGTGTCGGGCGCGCCGCTGTTGGAGGCGTCCACGCCGGCATTCGCGCACACGAAACCGTGGCGCGTGCGGCAGATCAGGACGCCGCGCTCGGAGCGAAGCACCTCCTCGGACTCGTCGAGCACGACCTGCACGGCGCGCGCGTCCTTGTCCTGTTCGGCCGCGAGCTCACGCGCCCGCGGACCCGGATCGACATCCGCGAGCTCGACGACCGCCCCCTCGGCCTTTGAGACGACCTTGTGGGCGATCGCCAGAACCTGCCCGGACTCCAGCTGCTCGCCGTCGAGCGCCGCGGCGATCAGCTCGGCGATGTCATCGCCGGCGCTCACCTCCGGAATGCCGACGAGGGCGCGTGCTGAGAGCGGGGCCATGAGGGCTGCGCTTCAGGCCGGGGTCGTGAGCGGCAGCCGGCTCACGCCGTCGGCCCCGCCCAGGACGGCGCGCGTGCGGGTCGCGCGCGCGATGCGGCCCTCTGGCTGATCCGCGGCCAATCGCTCACGCAGCGCGGCGAGATCGGCACCCGTGTCGATGTCCAGCAGCAGCGACGGGGGTCGCTCGACACGGCACGGCAGGCCCGCGGCGAGCGCCAGCGCGTGGTGACGCTCGAAGCTGCCGGGGCCGAAGCTGGGCGAGATGGCGTCCGGCGGGCTCAGAAGCAGGCCGTTGGTACCCGTCCCATGGCGGTCGGGCACGATCACCACCTCTCCCGCCCCGCGTCCTCGATCTGCACCCGCACGGCCGCCGGGCTCGAGCAGCTGCTCGAGCTCCTCCGGGTCGAGCGCGGGGCAGTCGCCCGGCACGCACACGATTCGCTCGATCCCCTCCGCGAGGGCACGCCGGACGCCGAGCTCGGCGGCAGCGGACTGCCCGGCATCCGCTACGTCATCGATGACGATGGCCCCCAGCCTCGACGCCGCCCGCGCCACCGACTCCTCGCGCGTCACCACGATCGTGATCTCGTTCGACTCGGTCTCGGCAAGCGCGGCGAGCACGTCTGCGACCATCGCGCGGGCGAGTTGCAACCGCAGCGGCTCCGCCACGCTGGCTCCGAGTCGCTGCTTTGCCACTGAGAATCGCTTGACCGGAAGGATCGCGGCGGTGCGCATTGCAAGAGCGTATCCGGCGTACGTTCGCCGCTCGGCTAGGAGCGGAGGGCATCGGCGAAGGCCAGCGTCTCCTCGGCGATCCGCAGCCGGGCAGCGCTGTCGTCCATCCGCGTGTCCGTCTGCAGCGTCGCCAGCCGTCCGACGTTTTCATCGGCGACGATCCCGTCGAGCAGCTCGCCGTAGAAGTCCGCCACGCCGTTCGCGTTGCGGTCCAGCGCGGCGAACGCCATGAAGGAGGCGGTGGGACCCTTCAACACCTTCCCACCCACGATCGGGCTCACTGCCACGATCGGGCTATCGGTCTCGTGAAGAGCCTCGCGGAAGCCGGGGACGGCGAGGATCGGGGCAATGGAGGCGAGCGGGTTGGACGGCCCGATCACGATCGCGCGCGCGCTCCCGATCGCCGCGATCGCCTCGGCGTTCGGCGTTGCCTCCTCGGCCCCGCGGAACTCGAGGCCCTCGACAGGACCGGCGGCACGCTGGCGGATCATGAACTCCTGGAACGGGCACCAGCCGGTCGAGGCGCTTCGCACCCATGTTCGCACCGGGTCATCGCTCATCGGCAGCACCCGCGCACGAACTCCGATCGCCTCGCACAGGCGCGCGAGCGCTACCGTGGGGGAGAGGCCCTCTGCAAGCATCCTGGCGCGCTCGAGGCACCAAGCAAGGTCGCGGTCGCCCAGGTTGAACCAGACGTCTACGCCGAGCTGGCGCAGCCCCTCCATGACCTCGAAGGTGTCTCCCCGCACGCCCCAGCCGCGCTCGTCGATGGTGTCCGCCAGCCAGAAGGAGATCAGGTCGGGGTCGGGCGAGACGTAGGAGCCGTAGATCTCGATGTCATCGCCGATGTTGGCGATCACGGACAGGCGCTCGTGGCCGACCGCATCGGCCATGCCCCGCGCGAGCTTGGCGCCGCCGGTGCCGCCCGCGAGGACGACGACCTCTCCCTGGCTCACTCCCACAGGCCCTCCGGGAGGCTTGTCAGGCGGACACCCGCATGTGCCTTGTAGCGGGCGTTCACGGCGATCAGCAGGGCGGTCAGCGACTCCGTCGTGCGCGACATCTCCAGGCGTCCGCAGTCGACGCAGCGCAGTCCCTCGATCTGCTCGATCACGGCCGCCGCCTCGCGCTTGTCCTCGCGGGAGTCCCCGCACACGAGCACGTCCTGCTCGAGCGGGTGCTCGGGGTCGGTGAGCGAGGCGGCGCTGATGGTGTGCAGCGCCGAGACGACCCGCACGCCGTCGGGCACCATCTCCAACGCCTGCTGGGCCGCCGACCCCTGCCAGACGCCGAGCATGCGGGTCGCCTTGCCGCTGACGGCGGCAGCGAGCGGCACCGTCGCGTCGATCAGCAGCTGACCGGGCGCGAGCGCATGCCGCAGGTTCGCGAGCGTCTCGGACTGGTTGCGGAACGGCACGCTCAGGATCACGACGGGCGCCGCACGTACCGCGTCCTCGTTGTGGTGCGCGGAGAACGATGCGCCGGGCACGATTTGGCGGGCGCGCTCCACCGTTTCCACGGCCTTCGCGAACTCACGCGAGCCGATCGCGATCGGCACGCCCGCACGTCCCAGCCGGATCGCGACGCCGAAGCCGAGAGCGCCCGAGGCGCCAATGATTGCAACCGGGTCGGGAGGCGGCGGTGGCACGGCGGCCGAGTATAGGCTTCGGTCAAGTTCGCGGACGGAACAACTGCCGCGTGCCAAGTACGCCAAAGGCCAAGGGCCAAAGGCGGGATCGACCCCGGCACCAGACGCCGGGGTCAATCACAGAGCGCCTATGGTTTTTCGCGCGGGTTCTGCGGGTTGCTGAATCCTTTGCATGCTTCGCCGGGGACGCCTGGAGGGGTGTTGCCCAGCCTGTGTTCCGTTCCAGGCGACTGGGTAATGGTTTCGATCTGACCGAAACCTTCGCGGAAGTCATTGAGTCCCGAGAACGCGCAGATTGAGTTCGCATGCGTCGGTGCGGCGGTGTTTTCTTCTGAACCGGAGCCGAAGACACCCGGTGTTCCCGGCGGCCCCTTCACCTCTCCTGCAAAGACGGTGGCTGCGCTGGCTCCCAAGAGAGCGAGCGTGCACACGCAAGCCGCCAGGCTCGTCCTAGTCCTGATCATGATTCCCCCTTTCAGGTGGCATCATTGCCGCCGGGATCGTACTGCGCAAGACGCCGCCGCACGTGTGATACGCCACACAGCCGACACGAGACCGATGGCCAACCGCTGACCGCCGCCCGTTCGCTGATAAAGGGTCGGCGCATGTTTGCCCATTCACGCATTAGCGCGACGAGACGAATGCCAACCGCTGCAAACGGCCACTACTAATTAATACGGAGAGTCCCACCGAGGAGGAGAACATGAAACCAACTGTTGCTGGCGCCCGGCTCCGGCCGCGACCCTGTCACCACATCGACAGGCCGCCACTGACATTCAGTGTCTGGCCCGTGACGTAAGAGGCGTCCGCGGAGGCGAGGAACGCGATCGCCGCGGCGACCTCCTCTGGCTCGCCGGACCGTTTCAACGCAGTGGTGTTGACCATCGCCTGCTTCAGGCGCTCGCCGACCTCCCCGAGCATCAGGGGAGCCGCGTTCAAGAGAGGCGTCTCGATCGGTCCCGGCGCGACGGCGTTGCAGCGCACCCGGTAGCGCGCGGCTTCTCGGGCGACTGCCTTCGTGAACCCGATTACGCCGGCCTTGGCGGCCGAGTAGACGGCCGACCCTTGCGATCCGACCCTCCCGGCCTCGCTGGCGACGTTGACGATGCTACCCGCGCGGCGCTCCTGCATTCGCGGGAGCACGGTGTGGGTGACGGCGAGCACGCCGCGCAGGTTGACACCGAGCACGAAGTCCCACAGCTCCTCGTCGGTATTGACGAAGAACGCGAACCTGTCTGTGCCCGCGTTGTTGACGAGCACGTCGATATCCCCGAGCTCGGCGACCGCGGCGGCCACCGCCGCGCGCACGGAGGAGGTGTCGGCGACGTCCAGAACGCAGGCGAATCCGTCCAGCTCGCCTGCGACCTCGCGTGCACCGTCCTCGTTCAGATCTCCGATGCCGACCCGCGCCCCTTCGGCGGCGAGGCGGCGGGCCGTCGCCGCGCCGATCCCCGACGCGCCGCCGGTCACGAACGCGGTCTTCCCCTCGAGCCTCACGTCGCGAAGCCTATACGCGGGCGTCCGTTGGCATACTGGGCCCGGTGTCCGGATTCGGTTTGTCAACCACCAAGCCGATCGCGCGGGAGGCGGGGAGCGACCGCGTGCGCCGCACTGCGGTGGCGCCGGGTCCGATCGAGGCGCCGCTGATCGACGCGGCTCACCGCGCGCTCGGCGAGGTCGGGGAGCGGTGGTGAATGCGCCGATGGCCGAGCTGCCGCGGAGTGTGCGGATAAGAGAGGTCGGACCGCGCGACGGCTTTCAGAACGAGCCGGAGATCATCCCCACCGAGCTCAAGATCGAGCTGATCGACGCGCTCGCGCGCACCGGCGTGCGGCGTCTGGAGGTCACGAGCTTCGTGCGGCCCGACGTGATCCCCCAGCTCGCGGACGCGGGCGAGGTGCTCGACGGAATCGACGTTCCGGACGACGTATCGGTGGGGGTGCTGGTGCCGAACGAGCGCGGCCTTGACGCAGCGTTGGAGCACCGGGCGAAGATCGATGAGATCAACGTCTTCCTGTCGGCCTCGGAGACCCACAACCGCAAGAACGTCAACCGCTCGATCGAGGAGTCGCTCACGGGCCTGGAGCTGGTGCTCGGGCGAGCGCGCGAGGCCGGTCTGCGGTGCGAGGGAGTGATCTCCACATCGTTCGGCTGCCCGTACGAGGGGCATGTGCCGTCCGAGCGGGTGCTCGGCATCGCGGCGCGGCTGCGCGACGCGGGCGCCGAGGAGGTGGGCTTCGGCGACACGACCGGCATGGCGAACCCGATCCAGGTCCGCCGGTTCTTCACGGACGCGATCGCCTCGCTGGGCTCGGGCGTGGAAGTGACGGCGCACTTCCACAACACCCGCGGCCAGGGTCTCGCGAACGTGGTGGCCGCCCTGGAGGCGGGCGTTGAGAGCTTCGAGTCGAGCTTCGGCGAGCTCGGCGGCTGCCCCGTCCCCGCGGGCGCAACCGGAAACATCGCGAGCGAGGACCTCGTCTCGATGCTGCACGAGATGGGCGTCGAGACGGGGATCGACCTTCCGGCGCTGCTCGCGTGCGCGCGCCGGGTGCAGGAGATCCTCGACCGCCCCCTGGGCAGCCATACGCTTGTGGCGGGACCCGTCGACTGGCGCAGCTAGCCCGCGACGGCCGCCTGCGTCTCGGCCTCCAGACGCGCTCTCTCGCGGGCGGCCGCGACACAGTACTCCTGCACCGCGACCTCCATCTCCAGCGTTTGCGCCAGCGCCGGGCGGGCGGAGGCGTCGATCACGCGCTTGGCCCGGCCGACGGCCACGTGCGAGTTCGCCAGCAGCTCCTCCACGAGATCCTGTGTGGCGCGCTCGAGCTCCTCGGGTTGGGCGACGCGGTTGACCAGTCCGATGCGCTCGGCCTCGGCCGCGTCGATCAGCCGCGCGGTCATGATCAGCTCCTTTGCGCGGCCCAGCCCGACGACGGCCGGCAGGCGCGTGGAGCCGCCGACGTCGGGAATGATCCCGAACCTCACCTCGGGAAGCCCGAGCTGCGCGTCGCTGGAGGCGACGCGAAGGTCGCAGCCGAGGGCGACCTCGAGCGCGCCGCCGACGCACGTGCGGTGGATCTGGCAGACGACCGGCTTTGCCATCGTTTCGCAGAGGTTCGCGCACTCGAGGAAGACGTTGCGGAACGGTCGCAGGAGCTCCGGCTGGAAGGCGGACTCGGCGAGCTCGCCGAGGTCGACACCCGCGGAGAAGACGGGCCCCTCCCCCCGCAGGACGACGCAGTGGACGCTGCTGTCGGCGGCCGCCTCTCGCAGCGCGTCGCCGAGCGCGCGCAGCAGCTCCTGGCTCATCGCGTTGCGCTTCTCGGGGCGGTTGAGCACGACGTGTCGTGCACGCCCGCGATCTTCGGTGAGGACGATGCTCATCGTGGACTCCTGACTGTGAGGGCGCTCGCCGCGCGCCGAGCGATCCGTGGCGGTGTGGCGTGAGCCTACAACCGCCAGATCGCCGAGCGCCCGCCGCCCGTGTATTCCCCCCAACGGCCGAACTGGGGTGCACAGGCGGCGACGGCGCCCACGGGAGCCTCCGACAGCCCCGGCCGACGTGCTCGTAATAGGCTCCACGACTCAAACCGGGAAAGACAAGCGGAGGTCACATGGCGCAGCAGATCGAGAACGTGGGGGTGCTGGGAGCCGGGCTGATGGGTCACGGCATAGCGCAGGTGGCTGCCGGAGCCGGCTACTCGGTCGTGTTGCGCGAGGTGGACGACGCGACGCTTCAGAAGGGACTCGGCAAGATCGAGAAGCAGCTTGCGCGCGCCGTCGAGAAAGGGAAGTCGACCCAGGAGGAGGCCGATGCGGTGCGGGGCCGCATCAGGGGCACCGTCGACTACCAGGACCTCGCCGACTGCGACCTGGTGATCGAGGCGATCACCGAGAGCCTGCCGCTGAAGCTCGAGATGTGGCGCGAGGTCGACCCGATCGTCAAGCCGCAGGGCCTGTTCGCCACCAATACCTCCTCGCTTGCCGTCATCGACCAGGCGGCGGTCACATCCCGCCCGGGCCAGTTCGTCGGCCTTCACTACTTCAATCCCGCCCAGGTGATGAAGCTGGTGGAGGTGGTGCGCTGCGTGACGACCACCGATGAGGCCTTTGCGAGCGCGCTCGAGTTCGCCAGCTCCGAGGGGAAGCTGGCGATCCCGACCAAGGACAAGGCCGGCTTCATCGTCAACCGCCTGCTTGTTCCCTACATGCTCGACGCCATCCGTGCCTACGAAGAGGGGGTGGGCTCGGTGACGGAGATAGACGAGGCCATGAAGGCGGGCGCCGGGCACCCGATGGGCCCGCTCACGCTGGCCGACTTCGTGGGCCTGGACACGCTCGGCTCGATCTGCGACGTGCTGTTCGACGAGTTCCGCGAGCGGCGCTTCGCGCGGCCGCCGACGCTGCGCAAGATGCTCTCCGCCGGCTGGTTCGGGCGCAAGTCGGGGATGGGCTTCTACGACTATTCGGGCGAGGCGCCCACGGCCAACGCCGGCATCTGAGGCGCAGAGGCCCTGAGACCCCTCCGGGCCAGCTAGATTGCGGCAATGAGCGATCCTGGCGAGATACGCGCGTCGGATGCCGATCGCGAGCAGGCGGCGGAGGCCCACCGCCGGGAGCTGCCGTGAGCGCGCACGAGACCGAGGCCGGCTCGGGAAGTTTGCACGCTGCCACCGAGCGCGCCCTGCGAGGGGGTCCCGATCGCCACCGCGAGAAGGCTGACGAGCAGGGCAAGCTGCCCGTGCGCGAGCGCGTGGCGCTGCTGCTGGACGAGGGCTCGTTCGCCGAGGAGGCGCTGCTGGCGAACTGGCAGGAGGACGGGCTCGGCGCAGACGGGGTGGTGACGGGGATCGGCACGGTGGACGGGCGGACGGTCGCGCTGATGGCGAACGATCCGACGGTGAAGGCCGGCTCGTGGGGACCGAAGACAGTGGAGAAGATCCTGCGCATCCAGGAGCGCGCGCTCACGCTCGCCGTGCCGATGGTCTACCTCGTCGACTCGGCCGGGGCCCGGATCACCGAGCAGGTACAGATGTTTCCCGGCCGGCGCGGCGCGGGGCGGATCTTTCACAACCAGGTGAAGCTCTCCGGGGTGGTACCCCAGGTCTGCGTGCTGTTCGGCCCGAGCGCCGCCGGCGGCGCCTACATTCCGGCCTTCTGCGACATCGTGATCATGCGCGAGGGCAACGCATCGATGTACCTGGGCTCTCCGCGCATGGCCGAGATGGTGATCGGCGAGAAGGTCACGCTCGAGGAGATGGGCGGAGCGCGCATGCACACGGGCGTCTCGGGCTGCGGACACCAGCTCGTGTCCAGCGACGCGGAGGGCGTCGCGACGGCACGGCGCTACCTCTCCTACCTGCCGAGCTCCTGGGAGCAGGAGCCGCCGCTCGCCCCGCCGGCACCCGCGCGGCCGCTACGCGACGCGGGCGGGTTACAGTCGCTGATCCCCGAGGACGAGAACAAGCCGTTCGACATGAGGAACCTGATCGAGGGGCTCGTGGATGAGGCCTCGATGCTCGAGATCCATCCGCGCTGGGCGAAGGAGCTGATCGTCGGCTATGCCCGCCTGGAGGGCCAGGTGATCGGGATCGTCGCCAACCAGCCGAAGCACAAGGGGGGAGTGCTGTTCTCCGACTCGGCTGACAAGGCGGCGCGCTTCATCTGGACGTGCAACGCCTTCAACGTGCCGCTGCTGTTTCTCGCCGACGTGCCCGGCTTCATGATCGGCACGCAGGTCGAGCGTGACGGGATCATCAGGCACGGCGCGAAGATGATCAGCGCGGTCAGCGAGGCCACGGTGCCGAAGATCTCGGTGATCGTGCGCAAGGCCTACGGAGCCGGGCTGTACGCGATGGCCGGGCCGGCCTTCGATCCCGACTGCTGCCTCGCCCTGCCGAGCGCCTCGATCGCCGTCATGGGTCCGCAGGCGGCGATCAACGCCGTCTACTACAACCAGCTGCAGGCGATCGAGGACGACGACGAGCGGGCCCGGCGCACCGAGGAGCTGCGCAGCGAGTACGCCGAGGACATCGACATCCTCCACCTCGCATCGGAGCTGGTGATAGACGCGGTGATCGACGCCGATCAGCTGCGTGGCGAGCTCGCGCGCCGCTTCGCGCACGCCGCATCCAAGCGACGAACCTGGCCCGCGAAGCGCAATCCGGTGACGCCGGTCTAGGCTACGCGAGCCCTCTCGGGCAGGGACAGTGGGGGCGGCTCACGACGGAGCCGGGAACTGTGGCATCGACGGGCCGGTCCCGGCAGTGCGGGTCGTCTCGTCCTGGAACGGGGGATAGGTCTCGGTCAGCAGGTAGAGGTATGCGTCGCTCCGCGCCGTGTAGGAGTTCGCGAGCACCATCAGGTCGAACAGCCCGCGCGGCAGCTTGCCCGTGATCACGATCACGACCCAGGCGGCGAAGCCGCCGATCTCGAGCAGCAGGGCCATCACGTAGCGCAGGATCACGATCGGGATCGCGAGAATGATCCGCAGCAGCGTCTTCAGACGGCTGTAGTGATCGAGTGGGGCGAACTGCATCCGGATCGGGTAGGCCGGATCGTCGGAGCCGCCGAACGACGGGTACTCGTCGGTCAGCAGGCTCACGTAGGCGGTCACGCGTGTGATGAACCGCGTCCAGCCGGCGATGAACTCGTAGAGCCCCCCGGGGAAGCGACCCGTGATCACGATCGCGAACCACGCGACCACGATCGCGATCGCCGCGGCGATCCCGTAGAGGTACATCCAGATGTAGAGCGGTATCGCCAGAAGCAGCCGGAAGAACGACGTCAGCCGGCTGTGCCGCTCGACGTAGTCGGCCTCGAATGTGACGGGATATGACACGGTGCTCCCCCTTTTTGCGTTGATCCAGCAATCTCCCGCGCCCCGCAGGCCTCTGACGATTGCTGCCTCGCACCCGCCGGGTCCGAGGGACGCTTCGCCGCGATGCTAACCCGCCTCGCGGCGGAGCGCGAACCCTTTCAATAGATTGCCGATCAGATGGACGCTGTCGATCTCGCCTATGCAGGAATCGCCCGCCAGGCCGAGCTGATCGCCGCGGGCGAGGTCTCCTCCCGGGAGCTGCTGGACGTCTACCTCGAGCGCATCGCAAGGTATGACGAGCGGCTCAACGCCTTCCGCGTGGTGTTTGCCGAGCGCGCCCGGTTGGAGGCGGAGCAGGCTGACGCCCGTCGCGGGGCTGGAGGCGAGCGCCCGCTGCTCGGGGTGCCCATCGCTGTCAAGGACGACATCGACGTGGCGGGCGAGCTGACGGCATGGGGCACGAACGCGAACGAGGGGTCGGCCGCCGCGGACGCCGAGGTGGTTCGCCGCCTGCGCGAGGCCGGCGCCGTGATCATCGGAAAGACGAACGTGCCCGAGCTGACGATCTGGCCGTTCACCGAGTCGGCCACGTTCGGAGCGACGCGTAACCCGTGGGACCTGCAGCGCGCCCCCGGTGGCTCCAGTGGCGGCAGCGGCGCCGCGGTGGCGGCGGGGCTGGTGGGCGCGGCGCTCGGCTCCGACGGCGCCGGCTCGATCCGGATCCCGGCGGCGTGGTGCGGGCTCTTCGGGCTGAAGCCCCAGCGTGGGCGGGTCTCGCTCGCCCCGCGCCCGCGCGCGTGGCACGGCCTGTCGGTGGATGGTGTACTCACGCGGCGCGTTGCCGACACCGCCCTGTTCCACGATGTCGCCTCCGGCGCGATCGAGATCGACGAGGATCGCGCCCCGCCGCCGGCGGTGCCGTTCGCACAATCGGCCGCAACCGCGCCGGGGCGACTCAGGATCGCCTTCTCCACGCGAATGCCGCCGGGGGTGCTCGGCAAGCTCGACGGCGAGGCGGCGAGCGCCCTGCAGGAGATCGTCGAGCTGCTGCGGTCGCTGGGGCACGACGTGTCGGAGCGGGACCCGGACTACGGGCTTGGCGGGATACCGGAAGTGTTGACGCGCTACCTGCGCGGGATCCACGACGACGCCCGCGAGCTCCCGCACCCCGAGCGCCTGGAACGGCGCACGCGGGGGATGGCACGGCTCGGCGCGCTGATCCCGCCGGCGCTGCTGGAGCGCTCGCTCGCCAACGAGCAGGAGTTCACGCGCAGGATGAACCGGGTGCTGGAGGACCACGACGTGCTCATCACTCCCACCACCGCGACGCCGCCGCCGCGCGTGGGGCAGTTCCAGGGTCGTGGCGCCATCTGGACGCTCAACGCGATCGCGGGCATGGTCCCCTTCAACGGTGTGTGGAACGTCACGGGACAGCCCGCGGCCTCGGTGCCCGCCGGGTTCGGCTCCGACGGGCTGCCGCGCGCCGTGCAGATCGTTGGCCGCCCCAACGACGAGGCGACGTTGCTGTCGCTCGCCGGCCAGATCGAGGCGGAGCGCCACTGGGCGCAGCAGCGTCCCGCCGACTTCTCGTGAGTGAGGACGGGCCGCTCCTCGAGCTGGCGGTGGAGGCGGCGCGCATGGCCGGCGCCCTGCTACTCGACCGCGCGCGCGACGGCGGCGAGCGGGACATCTCGAGCAAGAGCACTCCCACGGACCTCGTCAGCGAGGCCGACCTGGCCTCCGAGCGAGCGATCCGCGAGCTGCTCGCCGCGCGCCGCCCGCAGGACGCGTTCGTGGGGGAGGAGGGCGGCAGTAGCGACGGCGCGAGCGGCCTGAGCTGGGTCGTCGATCCGCTCGACGGCACCGTCAACTTCCTGTTCGGCATACCGCAGTGGTGCGTCAGCGTTGCGGTACGCGATGCCGAGGGTACGGTCGCCGGCGCGGTCTATGACCCGAACCGCGCGGAGCTGTTCACCGCCACCAGAGACGGTCCTGCGGCGCTGACCGGTCCCGACGGGACGGTGGAGCTGAAGGGACCCGGAAGGCCGCCGGCGGCTCGCCCGCAAGGCGTCGGGCGCTCCGGAGGGGCGGGCCGCGAGGACCTGCCGGAGGCGATGATCGCCACGGGGCTGGCCTACGACGCGAACGTACGCGAGGCGCAGGCGAGGGTCCTCGCCAGGCTGATCCCGCGCGTCCGCGACATCCGTCGCCTCGGCAGCGCCGCGCTGGATCTGACGTGGACGGCCGCCGGACGCTACGACGCCTACTTCGAGCGCTCGGTCAAGCAGTGGGACATCGCTGCGGGCGCGTTGATCTGCGAACGCGCCGGACTGCGGGTGCTCGAGCTGCCGGTGTTCGACAATCTGCCGTGGGGCATCCTCGTCGCCGGCCCCGAGCTCGCCGATCCGCTGCTGGAACTGATCGGCGGACCGTAGCGCCGCGCGTGAGCGAAGCCTCTCGAGTCGAGTATGCGGCGGGTGGGATTCGAACCCACACACCCTTTCGGACAAGGCCTTTTGAGGGCCCCGCGTCTACCATTCCGCCACCGCCGCACGCGCGGGGTCCAGTGTAGGTGAGCCCGTGTACGGCATGCACGCGGATCTGCGTCGGCGGGCTAGGAGCGGCTCACGCCGGCTGGGGCGGGGCTGGGAAAGGCTCCGGCGCCTCGCTCGGATCACGGCGCTCGAGCTCGACGTTCCACCCCTGGGAAAAGCCACGCAGGGCGAACGCGACGAGCAGCATCTGCACCGGCACGAGCAGCAGCGTCAGCAGCCCGAGCGCACCCGCGTTGATGGTTGGTTGAATGAACCCGGTCTTGTCGCGGTTGAACCATGCCGGTCCGGCCACGAGGGCGAAGATCGCCAACAGCACCGCCAGGGCCGCAGCGATCGGAAGCACCCCCGCCTTCCAGCGAACGGCGTAGAAGGCGAGCGTCAGATAGACGACGATGAACCCGATCTGGATTGGCTTGGCGCCCTCGAGCACGCTCCAGCCTCCGACGGTGACGATCAGCACGAGCCCGGCGCTGACGAGCAGCAGAAGCACCACGGTCGCGCGCGTGCCCTGCACGACGGGCTTGTCGCGGTTGGGATGCGTGATGATCACGCCGGGCTGTTCGCTGCGCTCAGGAGACGCGGACATCGCGAGCCTGACCATACAATCTTCGCGCCGTCGGTGTGCGCCATGAGTGGGAGGGGCTCGACCCGGGACCCCTACGGCCGCGCCGGCACGGCTCTTCGGCAGGGTAGGCTCTGAGCCGTTCATGCGGGCGTGGTGGAACTGGTAGACACGCCGGCCTTAGGAGCCGGTGGGCTAGCGCTCTTGGGGGTTCGAGTCCCTCCGCCCGCATTGGCGGCGTAACAGAGGCGGCTTACTCAAACCTTCGCCTGCAGGGTGGTCGCACTAGCGCGTGTGGCCTATATCGGGGCTCTGAGTTGCGCTCAGGAGGCGTGAAGGCATGAGGCTAGGCATGCGCTACAACCTCGCAGACTTCGACGCTGTCGATCGTCACTGCCTCTCCCGGCGCTCCAACCTGTGTCGCAACCGCCTGCGCCGCGGCCTCGCCGTCGAACACGATCGTCCCACGGCCCTTGCCGTTCGGCAGGGCGATCCAGTAGCTGGCGACGAAGCCCGGTGCACTGCGCTCTCTCGGCACCACCTGCTCGTTCAATTCACTGATTGCAACCTCCCGGTCGTGGACCGTGACACTCACCACGACTGCGTGCATGGCGTTCTCCTCTCGTCGGATTCGGGCCCGGTGTGTGTGTTACTAGCCGTGGCCCCTGAGTGTGCGCGGAAGCCCGAAACGCTGCAACACGCTGCTCTCAAAGCGCGTGAGCGCCGATATGCGATCGCCCTCAAGCGTGAGTACGAATAGGCCGGATGCGCGCAGCAGCGGCGACTGAGGGTCGCCCCTGTAGAAGCCGAATGCCGGCTGCGTATTGGCCCTGGTCGGCACAAGTCGGGTAGGCGTCGAGCCAATCTGGCCGAAGGCGGTATCGAAGAACGACCCGATCGCCTCAAGCCCGTTGTATTCAAAGGGCATCGGCGGCATCGAAACGCATGCGTCGTCGGCGAGCAGCGCCAGCACCCCCGCTGTGTCTCCGTTCGTGAACGCCGTCGCGAAGCGCCCCACGAGCTCACGCTCGGCGGGCGAGTCCGGAAGCGGTGCGCTCTCGCGCCTAGTCGACGGACGGCGGCTCTCTAATGTCGCGCGGGCGCGTTTCAGCGCACCCTTGACCGAGTCCTCGCTGCTTTCGAGCATCTGTGCGACCTCGGGTGCGCGAAAACCGAGCACGTCGCGCAGCACGAGCACCGCGCGTTGGCGGGGTGGCAGGTGCTGAAGCGCGGTGACGAAGGCAAGCCCGACCGCCTCCTTGGTTTCGTAGCGCGTCTCCGGACCGGGCGCGGCGTCCGGCAATGAATCCAACAGGACGTCCGGGTAGGGCTCGAGCCAGCTCGGCTCGGCTAGGCGCGTGGGCTCAGGTGGCTCGAAAGCAGGCATGGGCACCTCCTGGGACGGGCGCCGCGCCGCATCGCGCAGTGCGTTCAGGCAGCGGTTGGTCGCGATCCGATAGAGCCAGGAGCGAACCGGCGCTCGGCCCTCGAAGCGTCCGAGGCCGCGCCAGGCCGAGAACATCGTCTCCTGCAGCGCCTCCTCGGCGTCCTGCATCGACCCGAGGATGCGGTAGCAGTGCAGCTGCAGCTCGCGCGCGAAGGGATCCGTCAGCTTGCGGAAGGCGTTCTCGTCGCCTGCAGCCGCTCGCGCTAGTAGCTGCTCGGTCATCGGGCGATCCTGGCACGTCCAGGCTTTCTCGCGCTGGCGGTCATCACTCCTTATGACCCCGGATATGCGCAAAAAGGGTCGGCCGACACCTTTCTCCGCAACCCCCTACCGAGTGTCGCCGGGCGCCGCTCGTACTTGAGCTAGTTCAGGCGGTACCAGCCGGGCCGGATGCGGACGGCCCAAGGCGCTGGTCCTGTACTCCCATCCTCAGGCACCATTCGACCGAGGCGTATGAAACCTGCCACCCGAGCAACTTCCCGACCGCCACGTGGATCTCCGCCAGCTTCATGACTTGGCCATCAGCCAGGGTCGCCGTAGCAGCCCGCCGGATAGACCCGTTGCCCAGCCGTCGAGGCTTCGGCCCCCGAATCGCTGGCCGCGCCGGCGAACCCTCGGGATGCGCCTTGAGGACATTCAATGTCCACCGACTCGGTGGGTTTGAAAGCTGTCCTACCAAGCGCATGCCAGACGGCCCCCGATCAACGGGAGCCTGCCCACGCTCGTGGGCGAAGGCAGCTCTCCAGGGGCCGCGCCCGGCTCACTGGCTGATCGGCAGCTCTCGGAACGTGTTACGGGTGGGTGTCGCGCCCGCGTAGACCTTAAGTTCGGTGATCGATTTGGAGTTGTATTCCAGGTTCACCTTGCTCGAGCCGAATTCGACGCCGCCGTTGCCGTCGACCGTGATCGCTCCGATGAGGTGAGCGTTGCCATGCAGCGACACGATCGCGGTACTCGCTTCCTGCTTGTTGACCATGTACACGGTGCCGTAGAAGGTCGAGGTACCGCCCATCGAGAAGGTGCCATTCGCGATCACCAGGAAGCCTGGTTCCGCTTCCGAGTTGGCGGTTTCGTTGGCGCCCCCGCTGACTTCGCAGGGCCCTTCGACGTAGACCAGCTTGCCCTGCGGAAGGCCCGCGGGACAGCTTCCCGCCGCGTAGAAGGTGTTGCTCGCCTGCGCCTGCTTCTTGATGGCTTCGAGCTGTCCTGGGGTCATGGTCTGGGCCGGTGCCGGCGGGGTGGTTTTAGCCGTGTCGGGTTCCACCTGGCTTCCGCCTCCCCACGTGCGGTACTTCTTGCATTTTTCTTCGATTTCTTTCGCCGTTCCTTTGAAGCCACTGCAGCGCATGGCGACGCCGGCGGGCTGTGATTCTTTCCCCTGCGTGTTGACCAGGGTCTTTTTACCTTCGTTCGTCGTTTCGAACCAGTTGGCCGTGACGGCGTTTTTGGGAAAGCTCGTCGCCACCAGCTGCCGCGTGACGAGCGTGACGAGCGACACCACCTGGCACTGGGCGACGCCTACGGAGCGTACCCAGAGCTTGTTGTAGCTGGGATCGTAGGTGAGCTGTTTGCTCTCGCTCGCGGAGTCGAAGATGGTGCTCGTCGGAGATTCAGGCGCGCGAACGTATGTCGTCCACTGGTTGGTCAGCGCGGAGCCCCAGGCGTCTTTGGGCGTTCCCGCCGGACACGTGGCCGAGCTCGCGTTTTTTTCGTAGCCGACTTTCAGGCTTTCGGCAGTCGGACAGTAGCTCCCTGTGCTGTAGGCGGTTGACGGCGTGCAGCTTTCAACACCTTGCGCTTTTTCCGACGGCCACGCGCGTGAGATCTGTCCGACCTGCGCGTTGAGCGCCGCCTCAGCGATGTTGAAGGCCGCCTCCTTGGCCTGCTCGCGACTCGAGGCCTTCTGCTGGTTGTCGGTCAGGAGGAGCAGTCCGAGCCCAAGGCCCATGATCACCACGAGTAGGATGATCGCCGACACGAGAGCAAAGCCCTGCTCGTCACGTACTTTTCTCATGGCACCGTCACCGTTTCTTTCGCTTTGTCCGCCAGACCGCTCGGGTCCGTGATTTCGAGTTCATAGGTATGCGGGCCACTTGACTCTTCCTTGTCTTCCCACTCCGCAGTGGTGACGGATTGCAAAGTGCCGTCTTTCCACCACTTATAGGTGAGGGCCAGTCCGTCGGGGTTCGTTGATCCCGTTGAGTTGAGAAAGACGTTCTTGGCGGGGACGATAGTCGCTACGATCTTTGCGGTCGGTGGCCGATTGGCGTTGCGCAGCGCGACCCCGGTCGTCAGCTGCGACTCGCCCGGACGTGTCTGTTTGGGCGTGGGGTTGAGATACAGGTTCATCTCGACGGAGGTGGTCTGGGGAATGCCTTCCGCGGAGTACGTGAACACCGGGCGTTTTTCGTTGCCGCCGATCTTGTTTGTCACGTGCTGCACGACCTGCGTGTTCGTTTCGAAATCCGTGACGCTCAGGTCGGGGCAGGCCGTGGACACCGGGACGGCGGGCGCTTTTTCTTCCGGCCACCGCTTTACCTGCATCCAGAGCACCTCGTCTTCCGGGTTCGTGTCGTTCAGGCAGTAGCGCACGCGCATCGCGTGGGTCGGGTTGCCGCCGCCGTTGGCGGACGTCGCGTCGATCGTCTGGAACGTGATCAGGAACGGTTCCTTCTGCTCGAGCGCGCCGGCAGCGCCGGTCGTCGGCGCCGCCACGTTGCGGAGCTGCCTGGCCAGGCGGTCCGCGGCGGTCCGCGCATTGTCCTGAGTTTCGTTGCGAAGCAGGTCCGCGCTGTTGTGGCGTTGAAAGACGTCGAGCACGGTGAGCGTCGCACCGAACACGATCATCGCGATCGCCGTCGTGACGAGCAGCTCGACGAGCGTGAATCCGTCCTCGGCCTGCACGCGTCTCACTGCGTCACCGGTCCGAGGAAGGGGGACTCGGTCAGGTTCGAGTTGACCGTCGTCACCCAGTAGCTGTGCGTGATGGACGCTTCGGTGTCGATGAATTCCGTCGTGCCGCTCGGTACGACGGCGAAGCGGCTTGTGTAGTCTTGACTCCCGCGGTACACGCGGTAGAACGCGACCGCCGCACCACCTGACGGCGGCGACCATTTGAGCGTCACCGAGCCGTCGGCGTTCTTCGTGGCCGTCAGCGGCGAGCCAGGCACGTGGGGGCCTTCCGGCGGTCCTTTCAACACGGTGAACGTGGTGCTGGGGCCGTTGCTCGTCGTTTCGCTCAGGACCTGTTCTACCGCTTTGCGGTACACGGCGACGATGGTGTAGGCCTGGTTCGATTCGAACGCTTTCGCGGGCAGACTCAGATCGACGCAGGACAGGGCGAGACTGAGCACCGAGAGTGAGCTCGGACAGACGAGGTCCCCTTTTTCGTTGTAGACCCGGTACCCGATCACGTTGCGTTCGGAGTTCGCCTGCCACTGCAGCTCCGCGACCTTCGTGGTTTTGCCGGCGACCTGGACTTCGTTGAACCCGCCGTAGGTCAGTTTCGGAGCCGCCGGCACTCCGCGGATCAGCGTCACGACGATCGTCACCGGGGGTCCGTAGACGCCGGTCGAGTCGATCGCCTGGACTCCGACGTGGTAGGCGCCGTCGGAGACTTCCGGTTTGGGGATGGACCAGGAGAAGGTCCATTTGGTGCCCGACACGAACGTCGGCTGCACTTTCTGCTTGACGCCGTCGAGCGACCAGCTCATCGCTTCAGTGCCTTTCGGCGACTGGACCGTGAACACGAGCTTGTCTTCTTTCGGCTGCGTTTCGATCACGGGGTTCGTCGGAGCCAAGACTTCGGGTTCGGAGAGCTTCAGGTTCGTCGCGTTCAGCCCCGGCGCCTCTCCGGCCGCGGTGAGGGTCTCGACCTGGTGGACGTCCGGAGTTCTTCCGATCGCGGACCACGTCACATCGACCGTGACGCGCTTGAGGTTTTCCGGCTGGGGGTCAGCGGTCCCTTCGATGCTGCTGTCCGAGCAGAACGGGTTTTCTCCCAGTGCGTTTTTGTGAACGCCGTAGCCGTCCTTGGGGTCATCGATGGAGCACTCTTTGACGGTCACGGTGTAGGTGATCCCGCGTCGTTTGATCTGCCAGAGGCCGCCCGACCCTTCATTGGTGAGGCCGTTCATCGCCTGCAGCTCGGTGACGATGGCGCCGGGATCGAGCTGCGAGTAGGGGATCGTCTGGGCGTCCTCGAGGACCTCGCGGCCCAGGTTGGTCGCTCCCTCGCGCGCCCGGGTGGCGGCGGTGGCTTTGAGCGACGTGTCGAGCAGGCCGAAAAGGGCAGTCAGCCCGATGACGAGCACCACGGCCGCGATCAGGACCTCGAACAGCGTGAAGCCGTCCTCACGCCCGAGCTTAGGGCGACGAGGCGTTGGGCCCCCGGAATCCTGGTGTGCCCCGCGAGAGAATATGGGCATGGATATGAACACGCTCGTCTGTACGTCTTTTCGACCACGCAAGCGGCTTGCTTTAGCGCCCTGACGGCGGTTGGGCCCATTGCCGCCGCGAACATGGCGGATGCGGAGACGAGGCGCCAGCGCCTACAATTGCGACCCCTCGGGGGACTGGTGTATCGGTAACACGGTGGTCTCCAAAACCGCAACGCCAGGTTCGATTCCTGGGTCCCCCGTTTGGCTCTGCAGCGCCGAAACCGCGCCGCCCACCCGCGCGCGTCCCGCGGGCTGGGGACCGCGGTACGTGCGGCCCTGGACGCTCGAGCCCCCCGCCCGAGCGTGATTAGTACAGCTGTCTAGCTCCGAGCAGATCGCAGCGCCGGCCCGCCTTCGCGAGCTAGCCGAGCGGCTTGCCGCCGCCGCGGCGCTGCACGCCGCCCTCGCCACCGATCACGATCAGGCTCACCATCTGGGGTGGAAAGAGACCGTGCTCGATCACGCCCGGCGTCCCGCTCAGTCGCTCGGAGAGCTCGCGCGGGTCGCCGACCGCTCCGAGGTAGTCGGCGATCAGGCCCCCGTCGGGACTCTCGAGGCGGCCGCGAAGCCGCGCTCGGCCGAGCGCCGCCAGGGTGCGGCCCGCCCCGAACCGCAATAGCTCTACGGGCACCGGCGGCGCCAGCTGCTCGACCGCCTTCTCCTGAGAGGCGATCACCACGAAGATCGTCGCGGCCGCGGCGACGATCTTCTCGCGCGTCAGTGCTCCGCCGCCGCCCTTGACGAGCCATCCGCTCGGGTCGATCTGGTCGGCGCCGTCGATCGCGATGTCAAGGCCACCCAGCTCGTCGAGGTCCTCGAGCTTCAGCCCCAGCGCCAGCCCGGCTCGCTCGGTCTGCGGCGAGGTCGCGGCGCAACGCACGTTCGCCAGGCCGCGCTCGGCGATGGCCGGGAGCAGGTGCGCGACCGTGGTGCCCGTTCCGAGGCCGACGCGCATGCCGTCCTCGATCATCTCCGCCGCAGCCCTCGCGGCGGCGCGCTTGTAGCGCTCCCGCAGGGCGTCGCTCAATGTTGACGGCTGCCGCGCAGTCGCACGAGGGGACGCCATGGGGCGGACGTTATCGCGCTGGGAACCTCCCTGAGACGCAGGCTCTCGGCCGGCGAGGGGTGGTGCAGGAGGAAGCCCTGTCCCACCGAGCAGTTCAGCTCGCGGGCCAGCGCCAGCTGGCGGCGTGTTTCGATGCCGACGGCCACGGCGGTCAGCCCCGCCTCGTGAGCAAGAGCGATCGCCGCCGCGAAGACGGCTCGCCTGTCCTTGTCGCGATCGAAGCTCTGGATCAGCTCGCGGTCGAGCTTGATCATGTCCAGGGGCAGGTTCCTCGGCAGGCTCAGCGACGACTGGCCGGCGCCCACATTGTCGAGCGCGATCGTGACGCCAAGGCGCTTGACGTCCGCGAGCGCCTCACGGGCACGCTCGGGGTCGCGCATGACGGCCTCCTCGCTCACCTCCAGGCACAGCGCCCGCCCGGGAAGCCGGCAGTAGGCCAGCTCCTCGTGCACGCGCTCGGCGAGGTCCATCTCGGTCAGCTCCCGTGCCGAGATGTTGACCGAGATCGGGATCGAGATCCCTGCGCGCCGCCACCTCTCCGCCTGCGCGCACGCCGAGTGCAGGACCCAGTTGCCGATCTGCCCGATCAGCTCGCCCGCGGCCGCGAGCGGAAGGAACTTCGACGGAAGCAGCTGGCTGGCGTCCGACCCTTCGAGCCCGCTGGGATGCCAGCGAAGCAGCGCCTCGCAGCCGACTGCCCGCCCGCCGGCAAGCGGCAGGATCGGCTGGTAGGCGAGCAGCAGCTCGTGGCGCGGTAGCGCCTCGCGCAGGTGGCCCTCGATCTTGAGGTGGTCCTTGGCCTCCTGGCGAAGCGACTCGTCGAACAGCTCGAGGCCCCGGCCGCCGGTCCGCTTGGCTCGGTACATCGCCACGTCCGCCTCGCGCAGCATCGCCTCCGGATCGGCGTCTGGGTCGTGTGACACCGAGACGCCCACACTGGCGAGCATCGCAACTTCGGCCGAGCCCACCTGGAACGGTTCCTCGAGCGCCTGCACCACACGTTCGGCGAGCGCGAGCGCCTCGCCGTCGTTCTCGATGTCCGAGGCGAGGATCACGAACTCGTCCCCTCCCAGACGCGCGACCGTGTCGCTTTCGCGCATCATGTCCGCGAGTCGACCCGAGATCCCGATCAGCAGCTGGTCGCCTACCTCGTGTCCGAGGCTGTCGTTGACGGCCTTGAAGCGGTCGAGATCGATGAACAGCATCGCGATCACGCCGTTGCTGCGGTTCAGCCGCATCAGCGCCTGGCGCGCGCGATCCATCAGCAGGAGGCGGTTCGGCAGGCGGGTGAGCGGATCGTGCAGCGCCTGTCGCTCGAGCCACATTCGGTCCGTCACGTCGCGTGCAGCCGCGTACCAGGTGTCGCCGTCGCAGCGCGCGCTCCACAGCAGCCAACGCCATGAGCCGTCGCGGTGGCGATAGCGCGTCGTGAAGTTCTCCATCTGCGCGGGCTGGTGCGTGCCGGCCAGCATCAGCGCGAGCGTCGGCTCGACGTCATCCGGGTGCATGAGCTCGTGGATCGGGTGCGCCTGCAGCTCCTCGCGAGTCCAGCCGAGCAGCTGCTCCCAGGCCGGGTTCAGGAGCGTGAAGTGGCCGTCGAGGGAGATCGTCGCCAGAAGGTCGCTCGTCATCTCGAACAGCCTGGCGATGCGCCCCTCGCTTTCGAGCGCGGGCTCAGGGCCCGCGTCGGGGCCGATGCTCGTATGGGAACCCATGCCTGCCCACCACGTCGGCCCGCGGGCCCGCTTGCTCGGGCGCTCCATGCGCCAGTGGACGTATTGACTACGCTCCGGTCAGGACCGAAGCACGCCCAGCGCCGAGGTGGCGTCGGAGCGGCGCCGCCTACGCCTTGAGGAGTTTTTCGATCGCGGTGTTGAAGGAGGCGGGGTTCGCCAACGAGGAGTATTCGAGCTTCTGTGCGCTGCCGCCCGTCTTGCCGATCAGGAACGCGGGCGTGCCCGTGAAGCCCTGGGCGCTCGCCTGCTGCGCGTCGGTCGTGATCTGGCTGGCGAGCGCGGGATCGCCGCGAGCGGCCGTCCATGCCGTCAGGTTGAGACCCGGTACCTGCTGCGCCAGGTTCTGGAGGTACTGTTCGGTGACGTAGCCGCTGCCCTCTTCGCCCTGCTCGTGGTAGAAGAGCTCGACGAACGGCCATAGCTGGTTCTGCTTGCCGGCCGCGAGCGCCGCGATCTGCTGGCTGCGGAAGACTTCCGGTTCGCGCGTGGCCGTCTCCAGCGAGCGGTATTCGATCTTCAGCTGCCCTCCGCGCACCCAGTGCTGGATGAGTGGGGGCAGCGCTCCCAAGGTGAAGTCCTTGCAGATCGGGCACTCCAGGTCGGCGAAGTACTGGAGCGTCACCGGAGCGTTCGGGTTGCCGAGGACGATGCCGTTCTGTGGGATGCCCCCGAGCAGCGAGCTCACGCTCTTGACCGTTTCGGTCGCTTTCGGCGTGTTCGCCTTGACCGGCGCGGAGCTTTTGCCGCCGCCCGTCGCGATCAGGACGACGACGATCGCCACGACGACCACGGCTACCACGATCCCGAGCTGGGTCAGTCGCGTCCGCCGGACGGCGCGCGCCGCCTCGGCGTCCTCGAGCTCTTTGCGCTGAGCACGCGCCTGCTCACGGCGCTGCTTGCGTGTCAGATCCTCCTCGTTGCTCTGCACCGGGCTCATGAAAGCAAGTTTTTACAGGTTTATCCTCAACGGTGCCTAAGCGCACCGATGGTCGTGGCCCCGACGCATGGTCCCGAAGGATCAGGCCCCGGGCTTCCGATCGTCGAGGGTAGACGCGAAGATGGTCGGTCAGGCCCCCGTAGCTCAACTGGATAGAGCGCCGGCCTTCTAAGCCGGGGGTTGCTGGTTCGAGTCCAGCCGGGGGCATTTGCAGGGCGTGCAAGCGCGCGCCGGGCACGCGTCCGCACGGCCTCGACGCCCGTCGGCGCTCAAGCCTCGCTCGAGGACGCCCACAGGTTCACCGCTCCATCCTGCGCATAGCGGTCGATCTCGGCGAGCTCGTCCGAGGTGAAGTCGAGACGTCCGAGCGCGGCGACGTTCTGTTCCAGCTGCTGCACGCTGCTCGCCCCCAGCAGAGCGGAGGTGACGCGTTCGTCACGCAGCGCCCAGGCGATGGCGAGCTGGGCGAGGGTCTGCCCCCGGCGGCCGGCGATCTCGTTGAGAGCGCGTACGCGGGCGAGGTTCTCCTCGGTCAGCAGCTCGTGGGAGAAGTAGTTGCCGCTGCTCACGCGCGACCCCTCGGGGACGCCGTGCAGGTAGCGGTCGGTCAGCAGTCCCTGTGCCAGCGGCGAGAACACGATCGCCCCGACGCCCTCCTCGTCCAGCACGCCGAGCAGGTCCGCCTCGATCCAGCGGTTCAGCATCGAGTAGGACGGCTGGTGGATCAAGAGCGGCGTTCCGAGATCCCGCAGGATCTGCGCCGCCTGCCGGGTGCGCTCCGGGCCGTAGGAGGAGATCCCCACGTAACGGGCCTGTCCGGTGCGCACGGCCGCATCGAGCGCGCCCATCGTCTCCTCGAGCGGCGTACGCGGATCGAAGCGGTGGGAGTAGAAGATGTCCACGTGGTCAAGACCCATGCGCCTCAGGCTCTGTTGAAGGCTCGCCAGCAGGTACTTGCGGGAGCCCCACTCGCCGTACGGGCCGGGCCACATGTCGTAGCCAGCCTTCGTCGAGATCACCAGCTCGTCGCGATACGGCCGGAGGTCCTCGGCGAGGACCCGGCCGAAGTTGATCTCGGCGCTGCCGTAGGGCGGGCCGTAGTTGTTGGCGAGGTCGAAGTGCGTGATCCCAAGGTCGAAGGCCTTGCGCAGGATCGCGCGACTGTTGGCGAGCGGGCGGTCATCGCCGAAGTTCTGCCACAGGCCCAGCGAGATGGCCGGGAGCTGCAGGCCGCTGCGACCGCAACGTCGATAGGTCATTCCCTCGTAGCGGTCGGGAGCCGGCACGTACCGTGTCGGAGCGAGCTCTGCGTTGAAGCTCATCGTGCGAGTATCCCACCCGAAGGCACGCCTGCGGGCCCGCTTGGAGCGGAGCACGGAGCTCCCGTATCGAGGCCTAGATGCAGTTGCCGGCGCGGTCGCGCCTTGCACGTGGCAGGCGGGTCGGCGTGCGCCGGACGGCGCGGGCGATGACGAAGAACGCGGGCCGGACCGAGCAGTCGGGGCGGAGCAGGCCGCTGTCCCACGAGAGCCCGCCATGCGCTCGCGCCCACGCGAGGGTGTGGGGGACCCGCCACTGGTAGTAGTAGACGCGGGTCACACGCGGGCTGCTTGCGGCGAGCGAGAGCACGCGCGCGGCGAGAGTGGCGGCGTGGGTCTCGGGGTGCACGATGTACGTGGCGCGACGGCTGCCGTAGGGGCGTTCCCACCGCCACACCACGCCGCCGGCCTCCGTGAACCAGACCTGACCGCGAACGAGCCTCAGGAGCAGCGACGTGCGTTCGTGGCTCCCGAGCCCGACGTCCACGTAGCTGTGAAGCCCCCACAGGCGGGGACGGCGGGCGTGGCGCAGGAAGCTGCGGACCCAGCTGCCCATGTTTGGGATGTCGAGCACGTCTGCTGCGGTGATCGAGCAGGCGCGGCAGTAGCTCGAGAGCAGGTTGAAGTACTCCGCCGCCCGCTGCGGGTCGTTCGCCGTGGGCTGCAGCGGGTGGTTCTCCTCGTTCCACGGCGTGTAGTCGAGCACCCAGGGGAAGAGGCTCATGAAGCCCTCTGCCGCGACCGCGTACGCCGCGAGGCTGGGCAGCCGGCGCGGATGGCCGGGGTCGCCATTGAACACCACGAGCGGTCTCACCCCCTCCGCTCGCGCCGCCTGCAGCCACGAGCTGTCCCACGCCAGTTCCCGCGGTCGCCGGATCACGTCCCACGGGACGACGAGGCGCGCGATGCGCACGCCCAACCAGCGGAAGCGGGGGTCGCGGAAGAGGGCCGCCGAATTGTCAGAGATGCCCAACGCGAGCCGCCCTCCGGCGTGAGCGGGTCCGGCTGCGTGTACGCGGGCAGGCGCGCCCGCCGGCAGTCCAGCGGCGTAAGCCGCGACCAGCGCCAGGGCGCCTGCCAGAACCTGGCGCCGGGTCGAGCGGATGGTTGGGAAGAGCCGCCTGCGTTTCACCTTGGGCCTCGGGCGCAGCGCCCGCTCGCTCGATCGAATCGGAGACCGATGCTAGAGAGCGGCAGATCTGCGGGCGCTGCTTCGCCGATGGGTGGGCGAGGTTTGCAAGCGCCTCCGTGAACTCGACCGGCCTTGAGGCCAGGTTCGCATCGACGCGTGCGGGCGGGCGGCCCTGAGCCGGCGGATATGATCCGCCGCGCCCCGCTCAGGCGGACCCCAGCACTCGCAAAAGCAGCTGCAAAGAGGCGCCTTCCAGGACCGGGGTCGCTGGTTCGAGTCCAGCCGGGAGCGCTGATGTTCCTCGCCACCGCGCTGGTATACCCGTGCGTGCTCGCGGTTCTCTGTGCAGGCGCGGGGCTGCTCGTCGATCGCCTCAGCGGAGGCTTCCTTCCGGCGCCGCTGCTGTTGACGTTGGGCGTGGCGGCGCTCATCGCCGTCTCGCAGCTCACCACCTACCTCAGCGCGGTGGCGCCCGCGACGCCCTATGTGATTGCTGCCTTCGCCGCAGCCGGATGGTGGGCGGGGTGGGGGAGAGCGCGTGAGCTCGCAAGGCGATGGCGAGCCTGGGTGTGGCTCGGCGCCGTCGCCGTGCTCGCGTACCTGTTGGCGCTGGCGCCCGTGCTGCTCGCCGGCCGCCCCAGCTTCTCCTCGTTCATGGCCCTCGCGGACTCAGCGGTCCACATGCTCGGGGCGGACTTCCTGATGCACCACGGCCAGGACTACGGACACCTGGACCTGCGCAACTCCTATGGCCTGTTCATCGACCGCTACTACAACAGCAGCTATCCCTCGGGAGCGGACACGCTCTTCGGCGGCAGCGCGTTCCTGCTGGGGCTGCCCCTGATCTGGGCCTTCCAGCCCTTCAACGCCTTCATGCTCGCGACGGCTGTCGGGCCGGCCTGGCTGCTGGCCCGGCGCACGGGACTCGACCGCGGGCTCGCCGCGCTCGCAGCGCTGTGCGCCACGCTCGCGGCGCTCGTGTACGGCTACGAGCTGATCGGCTCGATCAAGGAGCTGACCGCCCTGCCGATGATTCTCACGCTCGGCTCGCTGCTCGTCGTCCATCGTCGCTGGCTCCTCGCCGGCCCGACAGCAGCGATTCCGTTCGCGCTCGCCGCCGCGGCGGGGGTCTCGGCGCTCGGTGTTGGCTTCGCCCCCTGGGTGCTCGCACCCGTCCTCGTGCTGCTCGTCCTTGCGATCGGCGAGCTGCGCGCCGGACGCGCCCGGACGCCGGCGCTGCTCGCGCTGGCCTGCGGCGGCGTGGCGATCGGACTCCTCGCCGCCTGGCCGACCTGGATCCACATATCGGGGTCGCTGCGGGTCGCCCGGGCGATCGCCGTCACCAGCAACTCGGGCAACCTCCACAGTCCCCTGCACTCGATCCAGGTCTTCGGGATCTGGTTGCGTGGCAGCTACAAGCTGGCTCCGCTCGGCTCCAACCTGACGCTCACCCATGGCCTGGTGGCGCTGGCGCTCCTCGCCGCCGTCTTCGGCGCTCTGAACATCGTCCGCGCGCGCCGGTTCGTGCTGGCCGGCTGGCTTGCGCTGATGCTCCTGACCTGGCTGCTGGTGGACGCGTATGTCACCAGCTGGGCAGGCGCGAAGACGCTGATGCTCACCTCGCCCGTGGTGGTGCTCACGTGCTGGGCGGGCGTGGCGGCGCTCGGCGCCCTTGGGCGGCGGCCGGCCTGGAAGCTCGGAGCGGCGCTGCTCGCGCTCGTGCTGGTCGGTGGCGTGATCGCCTCCGATGCGATGCAGTACCACGCCTCCAACCTCGCCCCGACGGCGCGCTATCAGGAGATGGCATCGTTGAACTCGCGCTTCGCAGGTCGAGGTCCGGCCGTGTTCACCGACTTCGACGAATATGCGCTGTATGAGCTGCGCGACCTGGACGTCGGCGGCCCCGACTTCGTCTACCCGCCGCCGGCGCTCGCGGTGGGCGCAGGCGCGTACGGCGCGCCCGTCGACCTGAGCCGCGCGCCCCCGGCGGCGCTGCTCGCGTACCCACTGATCGTCACCCGCCGCGACCCCGCGCTCGACCGCCCGCCGTCCGCGTACAAGCTGCTGTGGAAAGGCGCCTACTACGAAGTCTGGGGACGGACAAGGGCCGCGCCGGCCGCCATCGCCCACGTGGTGCTCCGCGGCACGCCGGCAGCGCAGTGCCTGCGCATCGAGAGACTCGCGCGGACGGTCCTCGGGGCGACGCGGGTGATCGGCTCGGAAGCCCCCGAGATCGTGCGGACTCCGCTGCTGGAGGCCTCGCACCCGGCGGGCTGGGGTCGCCAGCGCCAGGGTCTGGTCATGAGCCGGCCGGGCCGACTGGCGGCCACGTTCGAGCTGCCCGCCGACGGCACGTGGAACGTGTGGGTCCAGGGACAGATCATGCCGGAGGTCCAGGTTCGTGTGGACGGGCGCCGGCTTGCGTCGATCGGAGGGCAGCTCAGCGGCAACTCGCTCGTCCCCGACACCGTGCCCCCACTCGCCGAGGTCCTCTCCGCCGGCACTCACCGTCTGACCGTCGAGCGCGGGGGCTCCACGCTCGCGCCCGGAGACGGCGGGTCGGCGGTACTGGCCGCGATCTTCCTGACACCTGCCGCAGATCGCCCGCAGGACGCGCTGCGCGCCGTTGCCGTCGATCGCTGGCACGCGCTGTGCGGTCGTCGCTACGAGTGGGTCGAGCTCGTCGCCGGCTAACGACGCGGCGCGGGCAGCATCGTGAGGAGAGCCGCACTGCTGGGCGCGACGGTCAGCGAGATCGTGCCGTGGCGGCGTGGGATAAGCGGGGCGTTCGAGGGTTCACTCCACGAGCCGTCTCTCGCCACCGAACGGCCGCCAAGCTGCACTCCCGTCGTCGCCGTCGGGGAGGTCGCGGTCAGCGTCAGCAGCGCCGCCTGCGAGTAGCGCGGGCCGACGCGCAGCCTCAGCGCCGCCGGCGGCGAGCCTGGGGGTTCGTCGTCGACGATCACGACGCGGAGCTTCCCACCACCGGAG
>DATMQX010000140.1:0-2996 GCA_035567055.1 Solirubrobacteraceae bacterium | reverse complement strand
GCGCTTCTTCTCCCAGCGCGCTTCGGCTTCGCCGATCGGTGTCGAGGCCGGTCCCAACACGAACGGCCACAGCTCCTGCCCGATCCGCCGCCAGTTCGCCGTCGCGTTCAGGCTCCCTAGCACTGCGTAAAGACCCAGGTTGATGCGCTGGAGGACAACGTAGGTCCGGGGCACGTCGCTGTAGGGAGCCAGCGGCCCCTTCGCGTCGAAGAACCGCCGGACGATCGCCGAGGCGAATGCCGGCGTGATGGTCATCGGCGCGTCCTGGAGCACGGTGGAGTAGAAAAGGCCGAAGCGATCGACCACGGTTTCCGTCGACACCGGAGCGCCTGGTTTGAGGAATCCGGCACGCTCCAGCGCGGACCGGAAGCAGTCGCCGTCTTTCTCGATCACGAGGCATCGCAGCGCCTCGACGAGCGGCACCAGGTCTCGGTCGTTGAAGTGCTTCGTCAGCCCGAAGTCGAGAAAGGTGACGCGCCCATTCCCGTGGAAGAGGTAGTTGCCCGGATGTGGATCCCCGTTGAAGGCGTGCAGGCGGTAGAGGCTGCGCGAGACGAATCGGTTGATCGTCTCCGCCGCCATGTCCCGCTCGTGCTGGTCCCACTGCAGCACCTTTTCGAAGCGCTCCCCGCTGACCAGCTCGGTGGTCAACACGCGCGCCGTGCTGAGCTCGCGTACGACGTGCGGCACATGGATCACGGGATGGCCTTCGTAGTACTCGGCGAAAAGTTCCTGGTTGTCCGCCTCCAGGAGGTAGTCGACCTCCTCGCGGAGGCGCTCACCCAGCTCCTCGATGAGCGACTGCGTGTCCATGCCTGGAAATGCGGCAGCGACGACCCGGCGCAGGAGCGCGACGTTGCGCAGGTCCGAGGTGATGCTGCGGGCGATGCCCGGGTACTGCACCTTGACGGCAACAGCCCTGCCATCTTTGGTGATCGCGCGGTGCACCTGCCCGATGGACGCGGCCGCGAACGGAAGCGCATCCCATCGGGCGAAGACCCGCTCCGGAGCATCGCCAAGCTCGTCGACGATCACCGACGAGGCCAGCTCGGCGCTCATCGGAGGAGCGTTGTGCTGCAGGCGGCCCATCGCCGAGCGGAATGTTTGCGGCATGTCCTCGTCGACGTAGCTCGCCATCTGGCCGAGCTTCATGAGGACGCCTTTCATGTAGCCGAGCTCTTCCGCCACCTCCTCGGCCGAACGCAGCGCCAGGTCGTGACGCAGCTCCGTGCGTCGCTCCACGGAAGCAAAGAGCAGCTGCGGCGAGCGTCCCAGGTAGCGCCCTCCGATGCGCAGCGCGAGCCGCGCCAGGGGAGCGATGCGGCCAAGCCGCGACTGACGAATGACCTCTCGCGTTCCGCGGCGGCTCATTGCCGCATCCGCAGCTCGATGCGCTCTCGTGCCTCCATCACACCCGGCAGCGACTCGTATCCCAGATCGAGCGCGCCGATGAGCTGTCGCACATTCTCACGTTCCATCAATTCGGGATCGGGTTTTCCAAAGCCGTACATCGACCGGGCCCAGCCGGGCAGAGTGCCGATGGCCACCTGTCCGATGTCGCGCCACAGCTCGCGCATGTCATCGCCGAGACCCGGCGGATCGAGCACGACGGAGATGGCGTGGAGCGCCGCCGGCGTGGCCCGCAATGGTTCGACTGATTCGATGTACTCCTGGAGCGCCCCAACGCTGGCGGGCACCTGCTCTGCCGGGACGCCGACCAGCTCGGCAAAACCCACCATCTCCGCCACGTAACGGTCCGCGTCCGCGGCATCCAGCGTGCGGCCGTAACGCTGCACGACGTGGACTATCGAATCGACCATGGCCGCGTGAATCCAGAGCAGGAGCGCCGGGTCTGATGCGCGGTACTCGCGGCCCGTCACCTCGTCCGTTCCGTTCACATGACGGTGGATCGCGCGCACGCGAGCCCCGGCTTGCTCAGCGGCCGCGGTGTCGCCGTAGGTGACGGTCAGGATATAGCCGCTCGTGGCGGCGAGGCGGCCCAGCGGATCCTGCTCCCAGTTGCTGTGCTGGGCGACACCGGCCATCGCCAGCGGGTGAAGCGCCTGGACCATGAGAGAGCGGAGGCCGGCCACGGAGAAGCTGCGATCTCGATGCACGCGCCAAACGAGGCTGCGGGGCCCAAACAGCCCGTTATCGGCCGGGCGCTCCGCGACTGAGCGGGTCAGGGCGCGAGCGAGCGGCTCGAGGACGTCGAGGCTCGACTGGGGCTGGCGATCCCCGTCAGGCTGTGGGCGCATTCTGGCCCGCCAGGCGAAACAGCTCGTCCTGGTACCTCGCGTCGATGGCGCCCGCATCCACCTTCGGCCGGAGCGAGACGATCCGCTCCCAGTCGGCCGTCTTCAGCCGGGCGCCTGACAGGGAGATCGCTGCGTACAGCTCGAGTGTCCGGGTGAAACAGTACTGCGCGCGGGCGTCCTGGCCGCGAAGCTCACGAATGGTGCCCTCTTCCGCCAGCAGCGCCGCGTACATGCGGACGCGGTCGAGGTCGTACTTCCCCACGAACTCGACGACGCTTGCCGCATCCAGGCGCTCGAACACCGGGCCCAGGTTACCGACCACCAGGTCAGAGGTCCTGCGGACCGTGATCAGGGCCAGGTCGAAATCGCCCGCTCGCACCGCCGCGACGATTTCCCCGACAGCCTGTGCGAACTGCTGGATCATCCGCTCGATGTAGTCGCGCTGAACGACGCTCACGCGACAACCCTCCTTCGCCGAGCCGTCACAGCGAGCGCGATCGTCAGCACGACGATGAGCCCGGCCGCCACGAGGCCGATGAAGAGCGCGGCCGGGATCGGCGGCGCCGAGGCACGGACCGCGGCCGGCGCGGGGCGGAACGCAGTGCTCGCTGTTCCCATCGCCACCACGATATGACCTTCGCCGTGGCTGGTCCCGTTGTCGGCGATGATCGGCGTCACCTTGCAGGAGGTCAGGTCACACCGCACGGCCACCAGGCCTGCCCCGCCTTCGGTCCCAAT
>DATMQX010000139.1:0-23721 GCA_035567055.1 Solirubrobacteraceae bacterium | reverse complement strand
CAGCGTCGAACCGGGCTGGCCGGCGGTGCCGAGCTGGCGGAACCAGGGAGCACCATGACGGGCGATCAGCGCGACGTGAGCGAGCGTCTCCACGTTGTCGATCAGCGTCGGGCGGCGCCGTACGCCATGCTCGAAGGGCATCGGCGGCCTGAACGTCGGCTTCGCCGGGCCGCCGCCCAGATGGTTGACCAGCGCCGACTCCTCGCCCGCGACGTAGTTGTCGGGCGCGGCGACGAGCTGCAGCTTCGGCCGACGCCCCGGCCGTTGCATCTCGGGCGCGAGGCTCCGCTCCTCGATCGCCACCGCCATGCTCTGAAGGCTCGCGGCGGAGGACTCGCACGCGCACAGGATGACCTCGTCGGCTCCGACCGCCTCGGCGGCGAGGATCGCGCCGTCGAGGACGAGGTGGGGCAGCATCTCCATCAGTGTGCGGTCCTTGAGGCTCGCCGGCTCGCCCTCGGCGCCGTTCGCCACTACGATCGCCCGGCCGCGGGCACGCGCGACGGCGCGCATCTTCGTGGCGGTTGGAAACGCCCCGCCGCCGCGACCGAGCAGCCCGGAGCGCTCGATCTCGTCGATCAGCCTCTCGGCCTCGTCGCGATCGCGCCGGCGCCCGCCGCCGGCGAGGCGTGGCAGCGGACCGTGAACCGAGAGGTGCTCCTGCAGCGCCATCGCTCCGTGCGGAGGGATCCCCGCCAGCAGCCTGGGCAGCGTCGCGGCAGCCTGTCCGCCGCGGCCGGTCGGCGGCTCGGTGATGGCGAAGGCCGGCGAGCTCATCGCTGGCCCGAGCTCGAGGCGGTCGAGGTGTGATGCGGCGCGAGCAGCGACGACGGCGTGCCCGAGCGCCGCGCCCATTCGGAGCCGAGCGGACCGCCCGGCAGCCACAGCAGCAGGAACAGGGAGAACAGGCCGGCGCCGCCCAGGGCCGCGCTGCGCCGGCCCAGGTTCGCCGGCCAACCGCGGAGCGCTCGCGCCAGCACGGCGGCCGCGACGATCGCCAGGCAGCCGATGCTGAGCGCCAGCAGCCAGCCGCTCCTGACGTCGCTGCCCGTGCCGAAGCCGTGAAGCAGCGCGATCGGCCAGCTCGCGTAGGTGAGCCAGTGGACCGCGCGCCAGGTGGCAAAGCCCATGCGCCGGCGCAGCAGGCTGGTGATCGTCACGGCCAGCAGCAGGTCGAAGGCCACGGCGCCGAGTCCGAGCCAGAACGGCCGGTACGCGCCGGTGAAGGGGATGAACGCATCGACCAGCGAGATCGGGGCGAAGCTGTCCAGCACCGAGGTGACGATGTGGAGCACGAGGAAGGCCATCGCGAGGAGCGAGACGTTGCGATGCAGCGAGTCGACGACGAAACGGGGCCACCGCGGGGTGCTCCATCGCTGCACGTCGACAACGCCCAGCGCGGTCGCGAGGGTCAGCAGCAGGAGCGCGACAGCGCCCGTCGAGCGCGTCAGATACCAGTAGAGGCTTGGCCCCGAGGCCGCCAGCGCGACGCTCATGAAGCCTGCGCCGTCCCGCCGTCCCGTTGCCAGCGGGCGGGCTGTGGGTCCTCGAGATCGGGGGCACGGGCTTCGTGTGGGGCCCCTGCAGGCCAGTCGCCTACATGCGTGACGCTTCCCCGCCCGTCGACGAGCCTCGCCGGGAGTCCGAGCGCCGCAAGCCACGCCGGAGCCTTCGCCGCCCGCACGAGCGCTGCCGTGCTGGCGATGTTCGCATCGGTGCAGCTCGCAGCGGCGACGCTCACGGTGCGCCAGGTCTCGAGCACCGGCATCCCGGTGGCGGGGTCGATGACGTGGTGCATCGTGTGGCCCTCGTGGCTCCAGCGCCGCACCGTCGTGCTCGACGTCGCAAGCCCGCCGGCGCGGATCGAGACCGTCTGCCCGGGCGCCGACGGCGGGCTGCGATGGTCGTCGGTCACATGGATCCTCCAGCCGCCGGGCGGAGGAGCGCCGCAGGTGGCGATGTCGCCGCCGACGCCGACGAGCACGCCGCATCCGGCGGCTTGCGCGGCGGCCGCTGCCGCGCGGTCCGCCGCCCATGCTTTGGCCGTCGCACCCAGGTCGAGCCGGATGCCCGATGGGATCGCCACGCAGGAGCCGGCGCGATCGAGCGTGACCGTCCGCCACCCGGCCCGCAGACGGGCGAGGATCGTCGCCGGAGGCTCGGGCTGCCCGACGGGCGCGGCAAGCAGGCGCCAATCGCGGTCGTACCCCGCGAGCTCCAGCGCCCGCCCCACGGTCGGGTCGACGTCGCCGTCGGTGAGCTCGGCCGCCCGCAGCGCCACCTCCAGCGCCTGCAGCAGAACCGGTCCCACACGCGTAGGGCGACCGGCGCGCGCGTTCAGCCGAGAGAGCTCGGAGTCATCGCGGAAGCGGCTGCATGCGAGGTCGATCGCCGCGAGCTCGGCTTCGACCGACGAGCGGGCCGCCGCAAGCCCTTCGTGAGCGGCCGTGCGCAGGACGACGCCGGTGCCGAGCGCCTCCCACTCGGCGCGGGCGGGGCCACCCGCGATCGGCGACGGCGCGCGCACCTCAGGAACCGCCGGAGACCGCCGGAGGAGCCGCTTCCTGCGAGGGCGCCGCTTGCTGCGAGGGTGCCGCTTCCTGGGAAGGCGCGGGCTGCTGGGATTCCTGGGACGGTGCGGGTTGCTGGGAGGATTCGGGCGCGGACTGCTGCGATTCCTGGGAGGGAGCCGCCTGCGAGGATTCCTGCGACGGCGGCGCTTCGGTCGTGGTGCTGCCCTGCGGCGCCTGAGCCGGCGGGCTGAGCGGCTGAGCCTTCACCCTGGAGGAGCCGGCCGAGGAGCTACCGCCGCTCTTCTTCGCGTTTGCGCCCGCCTTGATCGTCTTCCCGGCGAAGGCGTTGGCGGCGACGTCGGAGAGCACGCCCGTGAGGACGACGCTGCCGGCGATCAGCCAGCGATTGGTGCGCCGGAGCCGTTGCAGGGCCGCGTCGCGTGCGTTGGTCGAGTGGGTCGGCATCTCGGTTCAGCCGTGGCGGTGGCCGGAGGCGTGCAGCCATGGGGCGAATTCGGGGATCACGAGGACCGCGAGCACGAGCCCTCCGACGAGCGCTCCGGCGAGCGCCAGCGTGCGGCCGCTGCGGCCCGTCACATCGCTGCTCAGCCCGGCGGTGCGGCCGTAGTCGGACCGCAGCGCCGGCATGACCGACGGCAGATGGATCAGGACGTGCAGACCCATGAAGGCGAGCCAGACGAAGAACGTCAGCTTGTGGATCGGAAGCAGGGTGTCGCGCGAGGACGGGCCGGCGAACAGCAGCGCGACTCCGCTGGCGAACACGATCAGCGTGGACGCGACGACGATCGGGCCCATCACGCGCAGCGCGACGGGGGGCGGGCCCTTGCGGCGGTAGGTCTCGCTCCCTGAGTAGTAGCGGGCGAAGCGGTAGCCGGTGCTCGCTAGCTTCAGGGCGAGCGGCCCGATCAGCAGCATGCCCAGGAACAGGTGCAGCCACAGCAGCTGGCCGATGCGGATGATCGTCACGCCGAGCACGGCCAGCAGCACGAGCAGCGCGGCGCCGGTCGCGGTGCTGAGAAGCTCGTTGCCGGTCGTTCCGCCGCCGGTGAACGCGCCCGCGTGCGTCCGCGTCGGGCGCGGCTCCACGTCGCGGGCGGCTGCCTGCCTGGGAATTGCCACGCAGTCAGTGTCGGCACGATGGGTAAGCAGCGGATAACCGCAAGATGAGAAATCTCATCGAAAGCACGAGCAGTGAAACGGGCCGTTCCGACGGAGGCCTATCCTTCGCGCATGCGCAGCGCGGCGGATTCAGACGGGCCCGGCGCGGCGGCGCCCGTGGAGCTGACCGAGCAGCGGCGTCCGGCGGTCACGGCCGCAACCGTGCTGCTGATCGAGGACGAGCCCGGGATCGTCGACTTCGTTCGCCGCGGCATGGAGGCGGAGGGCTTCGCCGTGGAGGCGGCCGCCGATGGAGAGGAGGGCGAGCGGCTCGCGCTCAGGGGCGGCTATGACGCGATCGTGCTCGACCTGATGCTTCCCGGGCGCGGGGGCCTCGAGATCCTCGCCTCGGTGCGCCGCGCGACGCCCAACGTGCCCGTCATCGTGCTCACCGCTCGAGGCGAGATCGAGGATCGGGTGCGGGGGCTCGAAGCGGGCGCGATCGACTATCTCGTCAAGCCGTTCTCGCTCGCCGAGCTGGTCGCGCGCGTGCGGGCGCAACTGCGCCTCCTCGCCGAGGCAGCCTCGAGCACGCTCCGTGCCGAGGGCATCGAGGTGAACCTGCTCACGCGGAAGGTACGCAGGGGCGACCGGTCCGTGCAGCTGTCGACGACAGAGTTCGAGCTGCTCGTCTACCTGATCCGCCATCACGGGCAGGCGATCTCGCGCGAGGAGATCCTGAGCTCGGTGTGGGGCTACGAGCACGATCCCGCCACCAACGTGGTGGACGTGTACGTCGGCTATCTGCGTCGCAAGCTCGGCACGCCCGATGATCCCGCGCCGATCGTCACGGTGCGTGCCGTCGGGTACCGGCTGGGCAGCACGAGTTGACGCGATGCGGGCGCTCATAAGGCGCCTGGCGCCGAGCACGCTGCGATGGCGGCTCGCGGGCTGGGTGGCGGTCGTGACGCTCCTCTGCACGGGCATCGCGTTCGCCGCCGTCTACCGGGGCACGGGCACGCAGCTGCGCCACCAGGTCGATCGCGAGCTGGGGGTCTACGCGGGCGAGCTCGACCACGACCTCGCACGCACGAACGCGGCCACGCCGAAGCTGCTCGCGGCAGCGGCCAGGCGCTACGTGCTCGACCAGCCGTTCAGCGCTGGTTCGACGCTCTTGTTCGTGACGGTGCCGGGGGTGGGGACGAGCTCGAACCGGTCGGAGCTGTTCACGGGTCCCGCGCCCGACAACGGGGAGACGGTGGCTGACCAGGCGGGCGAGGGGCGCCTGTCGGCGCGGCTGCTGACGGTGAAGGGGGGCTTCACGACGGTCACGCTCCCGGACCTCGGGAGGTTTCGCGTGCTGAGACGGACGGTGCGCACGCCGGGCGGCCTTCAGGCGATGGTGGGCGTGGGCGAGCCGCTCGCGCCGGTGACGCACGGCCAGGAGGGTGTCGCCCGCGCCTTCATCCTGGCGGGGATCCTCGCGCTGGCCGGCGCGCTCGTCGCCTCGTTCCTGATCGGAAGCCGCGTGTCCCGTCCGTTGCGCCGGATGGCTGGCGTGGCGGCGCGCGTGGACGCGGGCGATCTGCAGCCGCGAATCCACCAGCCCGGCGGACAGAGCGAGGAGGTGCGTGTGCTGGCGGATGCCTTCAACCACATGCTCGACAGGCTGACCGACGCCTTTGCGGGGCAACGGGCGTTCGTCGCCGACGCCTCGCACGAGCTGCGCACGCCGTTGACGGTGATTCGCGGGCAGCTCGAGGTGCTCGCCGCGCTGGAGAGCCCGTCGACCGAGGAGGTCCGTCGCGTCGAGCGACTCGTTCAGGCCGAGATCGCGCGTATAACTCGTCTCGTAGATGATCTGCTGCTGCTCGCCAACACCGAAAGCACCGAGTTCCTGCGCCTCGAGTCGATCGACCTGCCGAGCTTCGTGTCCGAGCTGTGGGACGGGGTGAGCCTGCTCGCCGAGCGCCGCTACGAGCTCGGGCCCGTCCCGGCAGGCTCGCTGCGGGCGGACCCCGACCGGCTCGCCCAGGCGCTGCGCAACCTGCTGGCCAACGCGATCGAGCACACGGCCGAGGACGTCGGCATCGTGCGCATGCTGGTTGAGCCGACGAGCGCCGGGCGCGTTCGCTTCGCCGTCGAGGACGACGGCCCGGGCATCCCGCCGCAGGAGCGCGAGCGCGTCTTCGACCGCTTCCACCGCACCGACCCCGCACGCGACCGCGCCTCGGGGGGCGCAGGACTGGGGCTCGCGATCGTGCGGGCGATCGCCGAGGCCCATGCGGGACGGGTCTCGGCCTCGCGCTCGCCCGAGGGAGGCGCGCGCATCGAGATCGAACTCGACGGCTTCACCGCCTCATCCCAACCCGGCGCCGAGCGGATGTCCGGGCTGGCGGCCGGCGCGAGCGCTGGAGGCGATGCATCGTGAGCACCGCGTCGTGAGCACCGCCGAGCGCCGCTCTGCGCCCCGTGGGCCCGACGACCGGCGGCGGGCCGCGCCGAGCGCCGGCACGCTGCGCCGCCGCCGCGCCGTCGCCGGCGGCCTGCTGATCGCGTTCGTCCTGCTCCTGGTGCTCCTCCTGTCCGGGGGTGGGACGCACAAGCGGTCCAATGCGACGCGCGGCGGGACCCCCGGCGGCTCGTCGCTTGAAGCGGCGCCGTCGCGCTTCACTATTCACAAGCTTGCGCTCACGCTGCCGGTGGCGCTGCAGGACGCGGCGGTGGCGCCTCTGGACGGTCAGCGCCTCGTGATGCTGGGAGGGCTCGAATCAGGTGAATCCTCGACATCGGCTGTGACGGTGCTCGAAGCCGGCCGCGCGGGGGCGCACGCGAGCCTCCCCGAACCGCAGCACGATGCGCAGGCGGTCAAGCTCGGGGCCAACGTGTACGTCTTCGGCGGCGGGCAGGAAAGCTCCTACGACCACATCCTGTCCTTCAACCCGGTCACCTCGGGCGTGACGCAGGTGGGCACGCTGCCGCAGGCGACATCCGACGCCGCCGCTGTCGAGGTCGCCGAAACCGCATATGTGATCGGTGGCTACAACGGCCAGCAGGCGCTCGACACGATCGTCGCCTGGCGCCCCGGCGCCAGCGCGGAAGTTGTCGCGCACCTGCCTTCTGGTCTGCGCTACGCGGCGGCGGCGGCGGCGGACGGTCGTATCGTGATCGTCGGCGGCACGCCGGGCGAAGGGGCCAGCACGTCGATCCTTCGCTTCGATCCCGCGACACGGCAGGTGCAGGCGATCGGCCAGATGCCGGCCGCGATCACGCACGCGTCGGCGTTCGCTCTCGGCCGCTGGGTCTACGTAGTGGGGGGGCGCGGCGCGGCCGCGGGCACCCAGACGGCGAGTCTCGTCGCGGTCGATTCGACCAACGGCCGAACGGTTCCCGCAGCGCAGCTGCCGCAGGCTCTCTCCGATGCCGCGGTCGCCGTGACCGCCGGGCGCGTGTGGGTGCTGGGTGGCAGCAGTGCGAGCGGCGTGCTCGAATCGATCGTCGAACTCGAACCGCTCGGCCCGTAGGGCTGATCAGGGGGCCCGCATCGTGGCCGCGAAGCGGACCGCGAGCGAGTAGGGGGGCGCGAGGTCTACACCGTCGGGGTTGCTGAGGAAGCCTTCGCGCGAGCCCCGCACTCGGGTGTGGCCGTATTGCCACACGACCCGATCCGTGCGCGGATCGACGACGATCACCCGGTGGTTGCGGTCGTCGTTGGCGAGCACGTCGCCGTTGGGCAGCGGCAGCGCGAGCGACGGGTGGTCGAGCGCCCCAGGGCCGCTCGGCGCGTAGCGCCACCGCAGCCGGCCGCCCGTCGTGAAGGTCTCGATCGCGCCGGGGCTCGCGTAGTCGACCGAGAGGAGCAGGCCGGGGCGCACCTCGTTGGTGTCCGAGGGGTAGCTGAAGCCCGGGGGATGGGTTGAGAGCACGTGCCGTCCGCCGGGCGTGAGCACGTCGACCCAATTGCCGTTGATCTCGGTCACCACCGTGTCGCCGCCGGCCATCGGAAACGCGCCGTTCGGACTGCCGAACGACAGGCCGGGCCGGTGTTCGCAGTTGCCGGTCAGGCCGAGCGTTCGCACCGGCCGGTGGCGAGGCGGGCGGATCACGAGCAGGCGGCAGTTCATGATGTCGGCGGTGAGGATCTCGCCCGAGGGCATCAGCAGCGCGTCGTCGGGGTTGTGCACGTATCCGGCTTCGGAGCCCGGTTCTCCCGGGTGGCCGTAGCGGTAGAGGATGTGGGAGCCGGCAGGGTCGATCACGCTGATCACGTCGTCGTCCTCCTGGGTGGCGATCACGGTCCGCCCGTCGGGGGAGAAGAAGGCGTCGTCCGGCACGCGGAAGCTCTGGCGCGGGGCGAGATCACCGCGCGCGGGGAAGCGCCAGAGGACCCGTCCCTGCGGGCTCACCTCGATCAGGCGATTGTTGTCACGATCGGCGATCAGGACGGGAGCCGGCAGGACGCTCGGATCCGAGCCAGGCTGCAGATTGCCCGTCGGCGCGCCGCCCGGGCGGCTGGGCGGCGAGCGCGCGGCCGCGGTCGGCCGCAGGGCGCCCACGCCGGTCTGCCTCGCGCCGCGGCGATCGTCCTCCGATGCGGCGACGGCGACCCCTGCGGAGAGGCCCAGCAGGACCGCCAGCGCGACGAGGCGCCGGCGCCAGATCACCCTCTCAGGCGTCGACAACGACGACCGCCGCCCCGGTGAAGCGGCCCGCGCGCAGATCGGCGAGCGCCTCGTTGGTGGCTGCGAGCGGGTAGGTGGTGACCTTCGTGCGCACGGGTACGCGCGGCGCCAGCTCCAGGAACTCCGTCCCGTCGAGGCGCGTGAGGTTCGCGACGGAGCGCACGCTGCGCTCCATCCACAGGATGTCGTAGGGGAAGGCGGGGATGTCGCTCATGTGGATGCCCGCGCAGACGACGACTCCGCCCGGCGCGAGCGCGCGCAGCGCCAACGGCACGAGCGGACCGACCGGAGCGAAGATGATCGCCGCGTCCAGCGGCTCGGGTGGGGCCTGGTCGGAGGCGCCGGCCCAGACCGCTCCGAGCTCGCGCGCGAACCGCTGGGTCTCCTCGTCCCCGGCGCGGGTGAATGCGAACACGCGCCGGCCCTGCCAGCGGCACACCTGGGCGATGATGTGCGCCGAGTCGCCGAAGCCGTACAGCCCTACGCGGCTGGCGTCGCCGCACATGCGCAGGGCTCGGTAGCCGATCAGCCCGGCGCACATCAGCGGCGCAGCCTGCTCGTCGGTGTAGCTCTCGGGGATCGGGAAGCAGAAGCGTGCGTCGGCGACGGTGTATTCGGCGAATCCGCCGTCGATGTCGCGTCCGGTGAACTTCGCGTTCGGACAGAGGTTCTCGCGTCCGCTGCGGCAGTACTCGCACGTCCCGTCGGTCCAGCCGAGCCACGGGACCCCGACGCGGCCCCCCGGGCTGCTCGCTCCCTCGCCGGCCGACTCGACGGTGCCGACGATCATGTGCCCGAGGATGCGCGGCGGGTGCGGCACCTCCACCTCGCCATCGAGCAGATGCAGGTCCGTGCGGCAGACGGCGCACCTGTGCACGCGTATCAGCAGCTGACCGGGCCCCGGCTTCGGGATCGTGCGCTCGACCTCGCGCAGCGGCCTGCCGACGCCCTCGAAAACCATCGCCCGCATCGTCGCTGTGCCCGGCCGCTGGGTCATTCGCGTTCCTAGTCAACCACGATCGGCCGTGCGACCTTCTCAGGCCGTGCCCACGGGCGCAGGGCGACGCTGCTGCTCAGCCGAAGAACAGCTGGGCGGTCTCGTAGAGCGTGGGATCGAGCAGCTTCGGCTCGCGCAGGGCGTCCTGGAGCGAGACCTCGATTATGTAGGTGCCGCGCAGGGCGACCATCATGCCGAAGCGCCCGCCCGACGCCGCGTCCATCGCGGCCACCCCGAAGCGGGTCGCGAGCACCCGATCGTAGGCCACGGGCGTGCCGCCGCGTTGGACGTGGCCGAGGATCGTCACGCGGCTCTCATAGCCGGTCCGCTGCTCGATCTCCCGCTCGAGCGTCACGCCGATGCCGCCGAGGCGGGCATGCCCGAAGGCGTCGGTAGCCGTCGACTCGTGCGTCTGCAGCGTCCCCTCGCGGGCGCTCGCCCCCTCGGCCACCACCACGATCGAGAAGTTGGGGCCGCGCTCGTGGCGGCGACGCAGGTGCGCAACCACCTCATCGATGCTGAACGGACGCTCCGGGACGAGGATCGCATCCGCGCCGCCCGCGATCCCGGCGTGCGTGGCGATCCAGCCGGCGTGGCGGCCCATGACCTCGACGACCATCACCCGGTTGTGCGACTCGGCCGTCGTGTGCAGGCGATCGATCGCGTCGGTGACGATCTGCACCGCCGTCTGGAAGCCGAACGTCACGTCGGTGCCGCCGAGGTCGTTGTCGATCGTCTTCGGCACGCCGACGACGGGGATCCCGTCGAGGTGAAGGCGCAGGGCGACGCCGAGCGTGTCCTCGCCGCCGATCGGTATCAACACGTCCACGCCGCGAGCCTCCAGCGTGCTCGTGATCCTCGCCATCCCGTCCTGGCCCTCGGCGAACGGGTTCGTGCGCGAGGTCCCGAGGATCGTGCCTCCGCGCGGAAGGATGCCGGCTGTGCTCTCGCGCGTCAGCTCGATCGCGTCGTCGGCGAGCACCCCGGCCCACCCGTGGCGAAAGCCGACGAAGCTGTGCCCCTCGCCCGCGAGCCCGCGCCGGACCACAGCGCGGATCACCGCGTTCAGGCCAGGGCAGTCACCGCCGCCGGTGAGCAGGCCTATGCGGGCCATCAGATCCCCTGCCCCGGGAGGAACTCGTTCGTGAACGGTGGCAGGCCGGAGTTCGCACCGTGGGCCAGCAGGTGGTGGGAGAACATCCAGGCGCCGAAGCTCGCCCATGCCGCGGCGTCCTGATAGCCGAAGGGCTTGGTCGAATCGGCGGGCTGGGCGGCCGGCAGCGTCCGCCGGATGGATTCCAGCTGAAGCCTCGATTCCAGCGAGGGGTTGGCCTTGACGAGGAGTGCCGCGGCCGCCGCCGGGTTGGCCTTGACCGAGCGCTCGCCGCGGGTCAGCGCCTGCAGGAAGGCCCGAAGGTCCTGCCCCCGCGTACGCGCCTCGTCTTCGCGTACGACGAGCACGAGCTCGTCGTACGAGGGCACGCCCGCCCGGTCGACCGGGATGACGACGGGACGGCGGTGCTGCAGTTCGAGCTGGATCGCCTCGTAGTTCCAGAAGCCGCCGAGCGTGGCGTCGACGCGGCCAGAGAGCATCGCCGGGATCAGGTTGAAGCCGACGTTCACTTCCCGCACCATGCCCGGCGTCACGCCCGCAGACTGCAGCGCGGTCTGCAGCTCGGCCTTCTGGTAGGCGATCCCGGCGGTGCCCACTCGCCTGCCCGCGAGATCGGCCACCTTCTTGACGTGCTTGCCCGGCAGTGCGATGAACGACGTCAGCGGGCGCTGGACGAGCGCGCCGACGGAGACGAGCTTCAGACCCTGGTCGCGCGCCAGCAGCAGCTCGGGCTCGTAGGAGATCGCCATGTCGACCCTCCCCGCGGCGAGCAGCTTCAGCGGTTCGGCCGGTTCCGCGGGAGCCTGCGGCTGGACGTCGAGCCCGACCGCGCGGAAGTCCCCGCGGGCGATCGCCGTGTACAGCGCGGCATGATCGGCGTTCGGGAAGAAGTCGAGCATCACCGTGAAGCGCTTCACCCCCGGCAGCGAGGTCGCATCCTTCTTGGTGCCGCAGGCGGCGAGCGCGAGCGCGCAGGCGATTGCGGTGGCGCCGAGCAGCGCTGTGGCGGGGCGGAGCGACGGTCTCTTCGTCAATGCGGCTCTCCTCGGGGTCGGGTGGTCCAGGGGGCGAGCTTGCGCTCGGCGAGGGACAGGGCATAGAAGCATGCGATCGCGAATCCGAACAGCACGACGGTGCCGGCGTACGCTCGCGGCATCTGCAGGTTGACGTCCGTGATGATCTCGCGTCCGAGGCCGGGGTAGGGGCCGGAGGTGGGCGTTGTGGTCTCGGCGATGAACGCTCCGATCACGCCGACGGCGATCGCGATTCGCGCGCCGCTCAGCGCGGCCGGCAGCGCCGCCGGCAGCTCGGCCAGGCGAAACGCCTGCCACCGGGAGGCGTCGAGCGTGCGCAGCAGCTTCAGCTGATCGGGGTCCACGGCGGCCAGGCCGTCAACCGTAGTGACCACGACCGGGAAGAAGCAGATCAGCGCGATCACCGCGAGCTTCGGGACGATGCCGAAGCCCCACCAGAACACCAGCAGCACGCCGATCACGGGGATCGGCAGTGCCTGGGATCCGACCGCGAGCGGGTAGAAGGCGCGACGGAAGAGCGGCGAGAGGTGGATCGCGACGGCCAGCGCGAAACCCGCGACGAGCGCGACCGCCAGCCCCAGCACGACCTCCTCGGCGGTGACGCTGAAGTTCCTGAGCAGCAGCTCGCCGCTGTTCCAGAGCGACGAGGCGACGTCGTGCGGGGCGGGCAGGAGCGCCGGTTCGACACCGGCGAGATCCACATACAGCTCCCATCCGCCCACGAGCAGCGCGGCGAGCACGACGGCGGGCAGCGCCCTGAGCGCCCGCCGCCTCATGCGCGCGCTGCCAATTCCAGGGCCAGCAGCGCACGCTCGCGAATCGCAGCCACTGCCGCGTCGGTGCGCGCCCGGGGCCGGGCGAGGTCAACCTCGAGCTCCTCGATCACGCGGCCGGGCCGCGGGGAGAGGACCGCCACGCGGTCGGCCAGGACGATCGCCTCCTCGACGTCGTGCGTGACGAGCACGACCGTGCGGGGCTCGCGGATGAGTGTCCGGCTCAGCCACTCCTGCATCTCGCCGCGCGTGATCGCGTCGAGCGCCCCGAACGGCTCGTCGAGACAGAGGACGGGCTTGCCCGCGAGCAGCGTGCGAAGGAAGGCGACGCGCTGGCGCATCCCGCCGGAGAGCTCCCGAGGACGTGCCTCCTGGAAGCCGTCTAGGCCCAGCTCGGCGAACAACGCCGATGCCCGAGCACGGGCCTCGGCGCGCGAATGGCCCGCAACGCGCAGCGCGAGGCCGGCGTTGTCGCACGCGCTGAGCCAGGGGAGCAGCAGGTCGCGCTGGGGCATGAGCACCGCGGGCGCGCATGCGATCGTGCCGGCGTCGGCCGCCTGCAGGCCGCAGATCAGCTCGAGCAGCGTCGTCTTTCCGCAGCCGCTCGGCCCGACGACGGCCAGCACCTCGCCGTGGGCGACGCGCAGGGAGATGCCGGCGAGCGCCCGCACCTCCGCGCGGCGGCCGTCGCGGTACGTGCGCGTGAGGGCTCGGGTGAGCACCGCGTCGCCTGTCGCGGGCTCCCGACTCGGGGCCTGTGCGAGGGGCTTGGCTTGGGTCGACACTTCGCTCCCTTCGCGGGCATTACCCCACAGGTTCTAAGGGTCGACGCCGGGGGAATCTATCTCCCGGGCGCCATCTCAGCCGGCCTACCCGCCAGCCCCCCTGATGTCTGGATGATCGGCCCGATGCTAGCGCGCCGAGATGACCGGGCGCGTGAGCGCGCGCACGAAGTCCTCGAGCTGACCGGTCGTCCAGCACTCGAACGCCGTGCAGTACTGCTCGTAGGCGGAGATCACCGAGTCGCCGTAGTTCCAGTAGAGGCGCGGCTCGGGATTCAGCCAGAACGTCCGCCCGGCGCGCGCGGCGATCTGGGCGAAGATGTCGGCGCGCGGATCGCGGCCATTGGTGCGCGCGTCGCCCAGCACGATCACGGTCGCCCGTGGATGCAGGTCGTCCTCGACCTGCGCGAGGAACTCCGACCATACGCGCCCGTAGTCGGTGTAACCGGAGATGTCGGCCACGCCGGCGTCCGAGGCGATCCGTTCGCTGACCGTTTTGAAGTTGCGCTCGTGTTCGAAGATGTCGGTCACCTCGGAGATCCGCTCGATGAAGACGAACGAGCGCATCTTGCGAAACGTGTCATGCAGCGCATGGAGCACCGACAGGAAGAAAACCGACGCGGAGGTGACGCTCGTGGAGACGTCGCACAGCACGTAGATCTCCGGCCGCCGCGGGCGGCGCGGACGGAACTTGAGCACGACGGGCACCCCTCCCGTCTGCAGCGACGCGCGCATCGTTCGCCGCACGTCCACGTGGGCGTGACGGCGGTGGCCACGGGCCTGCAGGCCCTGCGTCGCAAGGCGCCGGCGCAGCTGGGCGACGACCCGGTGGACGGCCGCCAGATCGGCGAGCGGGCCGGACGGCAGCGCCCGGTCGAGCTCGCCGAGCGGACGCGCCGGCGGCAGGTTCCCGGTGCGCTCGATCTGCGAGCGCTCGAGCTCTCGGCGCAGCAGCGCCTCGAAGCGGCGCAGGGCGTCGCGGGGCAGGCCCTCGCGGCGGGGATCGCCTGGGGGCATCTCGGGCTGGGGCTCGGCGCGCAGACCGAGCGCCCGGCGGATCCGCTGCACGTCGACGCCGATCACCCCTGACCCCTCCTGGCGGCGGGCGAATGCCGCGATCGCCATCCGCGCGAGATCGCGCATCGCCCCCTCCGATCCATCGCGCAACGCCGCCGCGATCTGGGCCCGGAGCTCCTCGAGCTCCTCCTCGGAGAGCTCCGCGAGGCTCGCCAGGTCCTCCTCGCGCACGCCCTGGCGCGCCGCGGCGATCTCGGTCGCACGGAAGAAGAAGCGCTCGAACACGAGCTCGAAGATCCTCCGGTCCTCCTGGCTCTTGGCGAGGGTCGCGGCGAGCGCCTCGCGGAAGTCCTCCTGCGAGGTCCAGCTGATCTCCCCGAGCACCTCGAAGGCGTCGAGCATCTCCGACGTGCCTATCGCGACGCCTTCGCGACGCAGCTCCTCGCCCAGCTCGAGGATGCGAGCCGGCAGGCCCTCGAACGCGACCTGGCGCCCAGGCACGCTGCCCTCAGGCGACATCGGCGGGCGAGGAGAGCTTCAGCCCGACCCGGTCCGCGACGACGTCCATGTCGGTCCGGTGCTTGACGATCACAGACATCGTTTCGGTGAACGTCTCCGTGTCGATGTCCTCGACGCCGAGCAGCAGCAGCGCCCGGGCCCAGTCGATCGACTCGGCGATCGACGGTGGCTTCTTGAGATCGAGCGAGCGCACCATCCCGACCACCTCGACGAGCCTTCGCGCGATCGTCTCGGACAGCTCGGGCGTGTGCAGGCGCACGATCTCGAGCTCGTGCTCGAGCTCCGGGTAGTCCAGCCACAGGTACAGGCAGCGGCGCTTGAGCGCCTCGGTCAGCTCGCGCGAGTTGTTGGATGTGAGCAGCACGACCGGGTGGGTGCGGGACTCGACGCGGCCGAGCTCGGGAATCGAGATCTGAAAGTCAGATAGCACCTCGAGCAGCATCGCCTCGAACTCCTGGTCGGTCTTGTCGATCTCGTCGATCAGCAGCACGACCGGCTGCTCGGAGGCGATCGCGGTCATCAGCGGCCGCGCCAGCAGGAACTCCTCGCCGAAGATGTCCTCCTGCACCGCGTCCCAGCCCGTTCCCGACGCCTCCGCCTGGATGCGCAGCAGCTGCTTGCGGTAGTTCCACTCGTACAGCGCCTTCGCCTCGTCCAGGCCCTCGTAGCACTGGAGCCGCACGAGCTCGCGCCCGAGATAGCTCGCCAGCGCCTTCGCGAGCTCGGTCTTGCCGACGCCGGCCGGTCCCTCGACGAGCACCGGCTTGCCGAGCTTGGTCGCCAGGTAGGAGACGAGCGCGGTCGACTCTCCCGGGAGGTAGCCGACACCACGCAGCCCCTCGGCGACATCTGCGACGGAGGCGGGCGCCGGGGACGGGGGGTCGGACATCGTTGACCCAATGATAGGCGCCCGCTACTTTGTGCTGATGGAGCAGGCAACCACGGGCCAGCTCGTGATGGTCGCGGGCTTCGGCCCCGAGCTCGAGGGGATCGTGTTCGACACGCCGGGCAGGTCCAAGGTCGTCGTCGCGGTCGTGGATCCGCGCCGAGGTCCGGTCCTGCGAACGGTTCACCCGAAGACGCTGACCGAGCGGGCGCAGGAGGGTCCCGGCGACCGCGCGCTGCGCCTCCTGATCCGTCGAACGCACTCGGCTGCTCGCAGCGGCGGCGGCAGCGGGACCGCTGCCGGGCGCGGCAGCGCCGGTCACTCTCGCACTGCGATGCACCGCACGACCGGCAAGTAGCGCCGCGGAGACGGCCTCCCCGATACCTGGGCCGTCTACTCTCGGTCTCCCTCCGCCGAGGAGTCCTCGAACGAGAGCTGCTCGGCCTCTGCGGACGGCGGGCGCGAACGGGACGGAGCGGGCGGATAGCGCGGGCGGGCGGGCTCCGGTCTCGGCTCCGCGGGCACCGGCGCGCTACGGGCGGGGCGGGGGCGCTGAGAGGCGCCCACGAGCGCCGTCACGTTGGTGTCGTCGGGGTTCTCGGGAGGACGCCGACGCTCGCGCGCCGGAGGTGGCTGGCGCGGCGGACGCCGCGTCGCAGGAGGTTCGGGCCGTTCGACGTTGCGCATTCGCCATCCGGCGTACGTCAGCCCGCCGGCGGCGACGAATGCGAGGAAGAAGCCCCACTCGATGCCGACCGGATAGCCGTCTCCGGCGGGGCGGCTGAAGACTCGATAGAAGATCAGCAACGCCGCCCAGCCCCCGGCGATCATCACGATCGTGCCGTCGCCGCCCGGGAGGTGGAAGTTGCGACCCTCGACGCGAGCGACGAGCATCACGATCACCGCCGCGGCGACGAGGAACACGGCGGCCTCGACGAAGGAGACGTCGCCGAAGGCGTTGATCGTGTGAGAGCTGATCGCCCCAGTCTTGCGGTTCAGGCTCTGAAGCCCGTACCAGGGGAAGAACATCGTCACCAGCAGCGCCACGGAGGCGACCGACGCGAGCCGCTGCTCGGGCTCCATCGCACGCCACACGTGTGCCACCCGGCTCATCAGCGGGGGTCCCTGCGCCGGGTGCTCGCGACGGCGGTCACTCCGGCCTAGTCTAAGAGCGCGTCCCCCGCTAGTGGCGGCTGACGACGATCGTGCCGCTGGTCGTGGCGAAGTTGCCCGCCAGGTCGGTGGCCGTGAGCGTCACCGAGAACGTGCCGCCGGCGGAGGGGGTCACCCACAGCAGGCGGGGTCGGCCGTGTTCGACGGTCGCGCTGTTGGTCCAAACCACACGCCCGCCCCGCCGAACGGTCAGGCGGACGGTGGAGATCTTCGACAACGACACCTGCACGCCCGCCCGCACGCCGCCCGCAAACGTCTTCGACAGAAGCGCGATCGCCGGCGGCGTGCTGAGGTCGGCGGTGAAGCGCTGAGCCGTCGTGCAGTAGACCTCGTCGGCGGCGATCGGCGAGGCCGCCTGGGCGCTCACGCCGTGCTTCGCCGTCGCGGCCCCGGTGCCTCCCGACGTGGCGCCGGGGCTCGGTGAGCCGCCCGGCGCCGGAGCCGCAGGAGCGGGCTGAGCCGGCGCCGGGGTGCTCTGCGCCGTCGCGGGGAGGCCCTTGTGCGTGCGCTGGCAGAGATGCTGCAGGAATTCGGTGAGCAGTTCGTGGTAGTTGAGGCTCGATTCGCCGAACTGGTCGTAGAGCGACCAACCGCCCGTGTCGTATCGGGGAACCTCGAAACGGGCCTCCGCGTCACCCGCTTCGAACAGCCGCAGGCCGCGAGGATCGCCGGTGAGCGACGTGTAGTCATACAGGCCGACGAGCGCCTGGATGAACCCGTTCAGGATCCTGTCGGAGGGCGCGAAGGTGTACTCGGCGTAGTGTGCGCCCGCGCGCGTGGAGACACGCACGCCCGTCGGCGGACGTGCGGCGAAGATGCCGAGCGCCTGCTGCGCCGCCGTCAGGTAGGCCGGGTCCTTGAAGCGCGACCAGGCGCGGGCAAGCACCTGGATCGCGGTGCCCTGCGAGAGGCCGCTCGTCCACGGCGGCAGGCCGCCGTCGAACTGGAACAGGTACTCCCAGGCGATGCCTCCGGCCCGGCTGGAGGCCAGCGGGATGGCTTCGGAGAGGAGCTGGCGCAGGTCGGCGTTTTCATGGCCGGAGAGGTAGTAGCCGTTGGCCTTGCCGAACGTCCCCAGCCACTGGATCTCAAGGCCCTGCCCCGCGTAGTACTCCCACACGAGCTTGCTCGGCGGGAAGCTCACGCGCTCGCCGCTCGCCAGCAGCGGCTGGGTGGTCCACCAGTCGCGGTTGCGTTCGAGCGTGAGGAACAATCCGCCGAGCCGCGACGAGCTCAGGCGGCCCGCTGCCGCGATCGCTTCGATGTTCGCGAGCACCGCCCCGAGCTCCGCCTGGCGGGTGCCGCTCAACCTGCGCAGCGAGCGTTTGGCCGCCACCAGCGCGCCGTGGTCCCGACGGTAGTCGGCTTCGCTGATCGCGCCCGCGGCGCGCAGGCCAAGCAATACCGCCGAGGCGCTCGGGCCGCGGCTCGCGGCATGAGCCCGCGCGGGCCCGCTGGCGTCCGTCGGGGAGGCGGCCAGGCCGAGGATGAGCAGGCCCAGGAGCGGGGCCCAGAGCCGCCTTGCGCGCACTGCGCGGATGGTACGCTCGGCCGCCACCGGAGCTGCACGGGTACTTGCAGCTCGGGGCCCCAGAAGTGAGAGCACGGCCAATGAACACATCCACGTGCGCCGCAGTTGCGCCCGTGCTCCCTCACCGGCGCCCGCCGCGCTCGGGCGGGGCGGGGCGGCCGCCGGTGCGCCGCCTGCTCGCGGTACTGGCTGCGGCGTCGCTCGCGCCGGCGGCATGTGGTGGCGCGGCCTCGCCGAGCGCGAGCTCCCTGTTGAAGGACGCCTTCGCGTCGCACAAGCCGATCAGGAGCGGCCTGCTCGGGCTCTCCTTCGCGCTCTCCTCGCACGGCGCCGCCGCCGCCGGGAAGGGGTCGTTCTCGCTCCGGCTGGCGGGGCCCTTTCAGAGCGCGGGCGCAGGGCGCCTCCCGAGTTTCGCGCTTGCCCTCACGCTCGAGACGGCCGGCCGTAAGCTTGCGGCGGGCGCCACCGAGACGGCGGGTCGCCTGTACCTCGACCTCGCCGGTGCGTCGTTCCTCGCCCCGGCCTCGACGATGACGGCGCTCGAACAGGGCTACGCGCAGGCGAGCGGCGGCAGCGCCGCGGCGAAGGGGGGCTTGACGTTCGCGACGTTAGGCCTGCACCCGGAAGGGTGGCTCACGCACCCTGCCATCGCGGGCTCGGGCAAGGACACCGTCCACATCGTCGCGGGGCTCGACGCCGCACGCTTCCTGGCTGACGTCGAACGACTGTCGAGCTCCGGGCTGGCGCTGGGCGCCGGCCAGGGGACGGGCCTGCTGACCCCTGCGCGTTCACAGGCGCTCTCGTCCTCGGTGCGCGTGGGCCGCGTGGACGTCTATACCGGCGCTCAGGACCACCTGTTGCGGCGGCTCGTGCTCAGAGCCGCCGTCTCGAGCACCCCTGCGGCACGCGCGGCCGTGGGGGGCCTCACCGCTGGCACGCTGACGTTCGAGCTGCAGTTCGCGCAGCTGAACGTGCCTCAGGCGATCATCCCGCCGGCCCGGGCGCGGCCGTCGTCGGCGCTGGGCTCGGCAGTCGAACGTCTCAGCTCAGGGCGAGGGCTCGCGCCGCGCTGATCATTCGCGGTGGAACTCCAGGTCGTCCACGCCGTCCAGCTCGTCGTCCTCGTCCTCGTCCTCGTCCGCGAGCTCGTCCTCGTCCGCGTCCAGGTCGGGCTCGTGCTCGACGACGTCATCTCCCGACGCCAGGGCGTCCCCCGGCTGGTGGGCAAGCTGGAAGCGCTCGACGAGCTCGTCACGTTTGATCTCGTCCAGCGGTGAGTCCTCGGAGATCAGCACCCAGTCGCTGCCCTCGAACTCGTCGCGCTCGAAGATCTCGTGGTCGACCTCGGTCGAGTCGTCGACGACGATCATCACGTCGGTCTGCGGGTTGAAGTAGGTGCCCGGACGGATCGTGATCTCGTCGAGCGCGAAGCGGCGCACCTTGCTCATCGCGCGTTTATACCCGACTGTGGGGCGGCCATGTTCACGGATCGAACTCTCGAAGCGTGCGAGCGACCTCGGCCTCGACCTCGAGCGGCTCGAGACCCTGGCGCTGGCGCCGTTCGTTGCGGGCCACAACCAGCTGGCGCACCTCGTCCACGAGCCCCGCCGCATGGCCTTCCGACTCCGGCGGGGGCGCCATCAGGCGCGCGACCTCGGCCTCGACGTCGAGCGCCGGCTGTCCCCTGGAGACGAGACGGTCGCTGCGCGCGCCGAGCATCTGGCGGATCTCCTGCTCGCGCTCGGCGCGGCCTGCGGGAGAGTCCGGCGCAGGGGGCGGCGGCCCTCCGCCGTGCTCGCTGTCGCGCGAGAGACCACCCTGCCCGATGTGGTCGTACATGCTGCCGCGGCTCACGAGGAACACCACCGACATCACGACGGAGAAGGCCACGGCTCCGAACACGATGATCGGAAAGAGGCTCTGCACAGACACTGATTGTTGCTGATCGGCGAGCAGTCCGCTACCCTGCTTCTGCCGGGTTGACTGACCAGTCAATCTACTTCACGTGCCAGTCCGTTAGGAGATCCGAGAATGGTCGATTTCACGCTCACCGACGAGCAGAAGGCCCTGCGCGAGATGGCGCATGATTTCGCCGTCAAGGAGATACGTCCCGTCGCCTGGGACTACGACAAGGACGGCACGTGGCCGCAGGACATCATCGAGAAAGCCTGGGAGCTCGGCTTGATGAACTCCCACATCGAGGAGGAGTACGGCGGCGCCGGAGCCGGCTACCTGGACGGCTGCCTGATCGAGGAGGAGCTCTCGTGGGGCTGCTCGGGAATCCAGACCTCGCTCGGCTGCAACGGGTTGGCAACCGCGCCGATCGCGCTGGGCGGCTCGGAGGAGATCAAGAAGAAGTACCTGGGGATGCTCACCGAAGCGCCGAAGCTCGCCTCCTTCTGCCTCACGGAGCCCGACGCGGGCTCGGACGTCTCCGGCATGCGCACGACGGCCGTCAAGAAGGGCGACAAGTACGTGATCAACGGCTCCAAGTGCTTCATCACCAACGGCGGCTACGCGGACTACTACACGGTTTACGCGAAGACCGACAAGGAGGCCGGGCACCGCGGCATCTCCGCGTTCGTGGTCGAGCGCGACTGGGGGGTGGTCGTCGACAAGAAGGAGGACAAGCTCGGTCAGCGCGCCTCCAATACCGCGACGATCTCCTTCAACGACGTCGAGGTTCCGGCCGAGAACCTGCTCGGCGAGGAAAACAAGGGCTTCAAGCTCGCGATGATGACGCTCGACCGCACGCGCCCCGGCGTCGCCGCGATGGCGACCGGCATCGCCCGCGCGGCCTTCGAGTTCGCCACCGACTACTCGCGCGAACGCGTCCAGTTCGGCGTTCCCATCGCGATGCACCAGGCGATCCAGTTCATCATCGCCGACATGGCGACCGAAATCGAGGCGGCGCGGCTGCTCACATGGAAGTCGGCCGTGATGCTCGACAACGGCGAACGCAACACGCTCATCTCCTCTCACGCCAAGCGCTTCGCGGCCGACACCGCGATGAAGGTCGCCACGGAAGCCGTGCAGGTCTACGGCGGCTACGGCTTCATCAAGGACTACCCGGTCGAGAAGCTCTTCCGCGACGCGAAGATCATGCAGCTATACGAGGGAACGTCGCAGATCCAGCGGCTCGTGATCGCCCGCGAAACGCTGCTTCCGCGGCGCGTCGAGCAGCCGGTGGCCGTCGCAGGCGTCGAAGCCGTCGCCGTCTAGGCGCAAACGACCCAACAGAGCTGACACGGCCTGCAGGGGGTCAGGGCAGCTACTCCGGCAGCTCGGTGGCTTCGATAGCTGCGGCGCGGTCTTGGAAGACTCGGACGCGCCGGATCCTCCCGTCGGCAAGGTCATAGACATTTGTGACGGGCAGACTGGTGGCTGCTCCGCTGGCTCGCCCGGTGGCCGTGGCGCGGAGGAAGGCGATCACCCGATTGGGGCCGACGGCCTCGATGCTGTCGGCATCGAGGTGGAAGTCAGGTCCCGTGTCCTCGACCTCCGCGAAGAAGCGCCGGATGCCGGCCCGGCCTTCATAGGCTCCCTCGATCGCGCTGCTCGGCGGCTGCAGCTCAACGTCGTCGGTGCAACAGGTGAGGTAGCGGTCGACATCCCTGTGGTTCATGGCGTCGAGCGCCCGCTGCACCGTTTCGACGTTCTCCCGCGACACACCGTCAGTATCGCGCTCAACGGCGCCGTATCTCCGGAATCGCCCTACTGGCGCCGGATCCGCAGCTCCGGAAAGCTGATCAACATGGTCGACCGCGCCAGGGCTGGCACGGTCTCGAACCGGCCGTGAAGGAACTGGGACACTCCGGGCATGGCATCGGCGAATGTCGACCTCGTGCGCTCGATCTTCGATGAGTGGCAGCATGGAGACTTCGACTCGGCCGCGTGGGCCGACCCCTGCATAGCGTTCGTCCTCGCCGACGGCCCCTCGCCCGGGAGCTGGGAAGGGCTCGACGGCATGATCGAAGGCTGGCGGGACTTTCTCGGGGCATGGCAGCACTGGCGGGGCGAGGCCGAGCACTATCGCGAGCTCGACGGCGAACGTGTTCTCGTCCTGATCCACGGGACCGGGCGCGGGAAAGCGAGTGGTCTCGACGCCGCGCAAGTACGTTCCGAGGGCGCAAACCTGTTCCACATCTCCGGCGGGAGGGTGAAGCGTCTCGTCGTGTACTTCAACCGCGAGCGCGCATTCACCGACCTCGGGCTCGGGCCGGAGGCCGGCGCAGCAGACGCGCGGGACTGAGCCGGCTTCAGTTGGCCGTCAGCATCGCTGCCGCGAGGGCGTCGGTCTTCTCGAAATAGATCGCCATGCGGCGCACGCGGTCATCTCGGAACGTCAGCAGCAGATACATGGTGTTGGCGACCTCAGCGCCGCTGGCGATCCCGCGAATCCACACGTCGCAGGTCGCCAGAACCTGGTCCCCGCTCCGTTGCAACGCCGTGACCGTGATCCCGCGAAACTCGACTGCATCGGGGTCGACCCACGCTCTGATCGCTTCCCGGCCACGCAGCGTGCCGAACGCGCCGGCCCGCTGCACCTCGGCGTCGACGGCGAACATATCCGCAAAGCGATCGAAGTCGCCGTCGTTGAAGGCAGCTATGCCGGCATTGATCAGCTCGAAGTGCGCGTCCGACACAGATCGGAAGTATCGCGCCGTTTCCGTCCGAGCATCGCCCTCAACGGATCAGCAGCGGTCCGCCGTAATTGGAGACCTGAGCGCCGTTCGTGACGCGCACGAGCACGCGGTAGACGCCGTGCGTGACGCGCACTACACGACTGAACTTCGAGCTCGTCGCGTTGCGATGGTGCAGGATCGTGCCGCCGACGAGCACGCCGTGTCCGTGCGTGATCCGCAGGATGCCGACCTGCATCCCGTCGAGCGCCGGAGAGACCGTGCCGAAGATGCGCGCGTAGTGCGTGCGGCCCGCGCTCGCGACATGGCTCGAGACGTTCACCGCGACGCTCTCGAGCGCCACCGGGCTGAGGACCGGCGGGTTCGTCGTCGTGGCGACGCGGAACTGCGTCGTGAGGGTCATCCCCAGCAGCGGGAACGAGAAGCCGCCGCCGGCGTTCGTCACGAGCGGGTTGCCTACGCTCTGGAAGCCCGCCGTGAAGGGGAAGGAGCTGGCCTGCAGCACGACGACGCGGTTGCCGTTGCCGGTGCCCGAGAGCGTGCCCTGCACCGTGATCGGGCCGCCGAACAGGACCGGGTTGGGCGAGGCGAGGATCTGCAGCGAGAGCGGCACCTTCGTCGTGAGGAACGTCGCATCGGAGCCGATCGAGGGCCCGGCAGCGTTCACGGCGACGAGACGGTAGTGGTAGACGGTGAGAGGCTGCAGCCCCGTGACGGGGAGCCTCACCGAGACCGTGTGGACACCGGCGCCGGCGTCGGCGATCGCCGTCTGCCCCCCGTAGGCCTTCGTGACGCCGTATTGGAAGTAGTAGGAGGCGTCGGCGCCGTTGGGCTTCACCGAGCCGGTCAGGACCGCCGAGCCGTAGCTCACTTCGCGCGCCGCCCCGGTCGAGACGGTCGGCAGCGAGGCAGCGGCTGCCGTCGAGCAGACGAACGCC
>DATMQX010000138.1:0-6422 GCA_035567055.1 Solirubrobacteraceae bacterium | reverse complement strand
ACCACGTCTCCTACCTGCACGAGCCCAGCGGCCGCGCGTTCACCGGCGACGTCACCGGGGTCCGTATCGGCGAGGGGCCTGTGCTGGCGCCCACCCCGCCGCCCGACATCGACCTGCAGGCCTGGCGCGCATCCCTCGATCTGATCGAGAGCTGGAGCCCGCGCAGCATCGCCGTCACCCACTTCGGCGCCTATGACCGGGTTGCCGAGCAGCTTGCCGATCTGCGAGAGCAGCTCGAGCGGGCGGAGGCGCTCGCGCGGGAGCTCGACGAGCCCGCATTCGCCTCCTGCGTGCGCGCGCTCGTCGCCGGCTCCGCCACGCCGCAGACCGCGGCGGCCTACGAGCAGGCGATGCCTCCGGAGCAGAGCTTCCACGGCCTCGCGCGCTACCTGCGCCGGAGCGGGGGCGCGTAAGGTCCCGAGGATGACGCTGGCCGGAAAGGAGCGCTACGAGCAGCTGTATCGCGAGCACCGCTGGGAGGTGCCCGAGCGCTACAACATCGCCGCGGACGTCTGCGACTCCCGCCCGGCGGACGCGCTGGCGATGGTCCACGAGCGCCACGACGGGGTCGTGCGCGAGTGCTACTGGGGCGAGCTTCAGGCGCTCGCCAACCAGGCCGCCAACCTGCTCGCGGCACTCGGCGTCGAGCGCGGCGACCGGGTCGCGGTGGTGCTGCCCCCGACCGTGGAGGCGGCTGCGGTGTTCTTCGCGACCTGGAAGCTCGGGGCGATCCTGCTGTCGATGTCGGTGCTCTACGGCGATGAGAGCATCGCGCACAGGCTGGGCGACTCCGAGCCGCGAGTGCTCGTCACCGACGCGGCGAACGCCGCGCGCTTCAGCGGCCCGCAGGTTCCGCGGATGCTCGTGCTGGACGCCACGTCGTTGAGCGCCGAGAGCGACCGCTGCCAGACCCTCGACACGGCGGCGGACGATCCCGCCCAGCTCTACTACACCTCGGGCACGACCGGGCTGGCGAAGGGCATCGTCCACGCCCACCGCTACCTGTTGGCGCACAACGAGTTCGTCCACTGCCACGACGTGCGGCCCGGGGAGCGCTTTCACGGCATGGGGGAGTGGGCCTGGGCGGCGGGCATCTGTCCGCTGCTGGGACCCTGGCGACTGGGCGCCGTGCAGCTCGTCTACCAGCGCGAGGGCGGCTTCGACCCGCACAGGCAGCTGGACTTCCTTTCGCGTCACGGGGCAGCGAACGTCTTTGCGACGCCCACAGCGATCCGCTCGATGATGACGATCGACGATGCGCGCGAGCGCTATCCGCAGAGCTTCCGTGTCGTCTGCTCGGCGGGCGAGCCGCTGAACCCGGAGGCGATCCGCTGGTTTCGCGGCCAGTACGGGATCACGGTGCTCGACTACTACGGCCTGACGGAGTCCTATCCGTTGTGCGGCAACTTTCCGTGGATGGAGGTGCGGGAGGGGTCGATGGGGCGACCCGTGCCCGGCTGGGACGTCGCCATCCTCGACGAGGACGAGCGGCCGCTGGCGCCCGGCGAGCGGGGCGAGATCTGCCTGCGCGCCCGCTCGAACCCGCACTTCCCGCTTGGCTACTGGCGGCTGCCCGACGCGACCGCGGAGACCTTCTGCGGCGAGTGGTTTCACACCAGGGACGCGGCGCGGATGGACGAGGATGGCTACGTCTGGTACGAGGGACGCGCCGATGATGTGATCATCGCGGCCGGCTACCGGATCGGGCCGTTCGAGGTCGAGTCGATCTGCCTCGAGCATCCCGCCGTCGCCGAGGCTGCCGCGGTCGCCGCGCCGGACGAGCGTCGCGGAGCTGTGGTCAAGGCATTCATCGTGCTGGCCCGTGGGCAGGAGCCCTCCGAGCAGCTCGCCGCGGAGATCAAGGGCTTCGTGCGCGAGCGCCTCTCCGCATACGCCTATCCGCGGCTCGTCGAGTTCGTCCCCGAGCTGCCGAAGACGTTGACGGGGAAGATCCGGCGCATCGAGCTGCGCGAGCGCGCAAGGTCAGACGCGGGCGGCTGAACCCGCACGGCCGGTACGCTGCGACTCGTGCGGCTACACCCCCTTGCAGAGCAGTTCGCCTCCATCGCCGACGCATATGAGTCGGGCCGGCCCGACTACGCGCCGGCGGTGGTGGGCGCGCTTGCGGCCGAGCTGGGGCTCGCCCCGCACGCCGCCGTGCTCGACCTGGCTGCCGGCACGGGCAAGCTGACCCGCGCGCTGCTTCGCGGCGGACTCGATGTCATCGCCGTCGAGCCGCAGGCTCCGCTGCGCGAGCTGCTGGCCGAACACGTCGGCGCCGAGCGGGTGCGCGACGGGGTCGCCGAGGCGATCCCCCTGGCCGATGCCTGCGTCGACGCCGTAACCGTCGCCGACGCGTTTCACTGGTTCGACCAGGCGGCCGCACTGGCGGAGATCCGCCGCGTGCTGCGCCCGGGTGGGGGCCTCGCGGTGCTGAAGACGCTGCCCGACTGGAGGGGCGCATCGTGGGCGCAGGAGGTCGGCGCGGTGATGCAGCGTGCCCGCCCACAGCACCCGCAGTTCGACGGGCCGCCCTGGCAGGACGCCGTGCGCGTCGCCGGCGGCTGGAGCGAGCCGCGGGAGATCCGCGTCACCACCTCGCAGGCTGTGGACCCCGAGGCAATCGTCCAGTACCTCGGCTCGGTCAGCTGGATCGCCGCCCTGCCCGGCGAGGAGCGTGCCGAGACGCTCTCCCAGCTCGCGACGCTGATCGCCGAGGGCGAGACACCCGCCGAGCTGCCGCTGCAGGTGGTGATCGGCGTGACGAGGCCTGCGGCTGCGCGGACCGGCCGCAGGAAGGCGCCGAGGAGCACGGGAGTGAATCGTCGCTAGATTGGGTCGGATGTCGATCGGCTCCGATCCTGCGTCCGAGGCCGTCAGCCCCCCACCGTCGCGGCCCGCGATCGATCGATCGGCCGCCGCGGTCAGCGTGAGCGGGCTCGTGAAGTCCTACGGCTCGGTGCGGGCGCTCGTCGGCGTCGACCTCGAGGTGCGTCACGGAACGGTGCTCGGCCTGCTCGGCCCGAACGGCGCCGGCAAGACGACGATCATCCGCATACTGACGACGCTGCTCAAGCCCGACGCCGGGAGCGCGTCCGTGGCTGGACTGGACGTGGTCCGTGATGCCGCGAAGCTGCGCGAGCGCATCGGGCTCGCAGGGCAGTACGCAGCCGTCGACGAGAACCTGACGGGACTGGAGAACCTGACGATGGTCGGCCGTCTCTATGGCGAGCGGCGGGCAGCCGCCAAGCGGCGCGGAGAGGAGCTGCTCGAGCGCTTCGAACTGCTGGAGGCGGCGAATCGGCCGGTGAAGACGTACTCCGGGGGCATGCGCCGCCGGCTCGACCTCGCGGCCGCGCTCGTGGCCAGACCACCCGTCCTGTTCCTCGACGAGCCGACGACCGGTCTCGACCCCCGCAGCCGGCTGCAGCTGTGGGAGACGATCGAGGGGCTCGTGGCCGAGGGCACGACGGTGCTGTTGACGACGCAGTACCTGGACGAGGCCGACCGGCTGGCGAACGACGTCGCGGTGATCGATCACGGCCGGGTGATCGCCGAGGGGTCTCCCGACGACCTCAAGGACCAGGTCGGCGGCGAGCGGCTGGAGATACGCCTCGAGGACGCCGGCCAGGGGGTCGTCGCGGTGCAGGCGCTCGCGTCGATGACCGACGAGCCGCCGGTGGCGGACGGCGACCTCGTCACCGTCGGCGTACGCCGTCGTGGCGGCGCGATCGTCGAGGCTGTGCGACGGCTGGACGCGGCAGGCGCCGGCGTGCAGGACATCGTGCTGCGCCGCCCGACGCTCGACGACGTGTTCCTCGCACTCACCGGGCACGCCGCGGAAACGTCCGACGACGATCTGCGGGACGCGGCGTGAGACGGCTCGTTACCGACACGCTCGTGATCGCCGAGCGCAATCTCGTGCGACTGCCACGCGCTCCCGAGCTGCTGCTCGCGTTCACCGTGCAGCCGATCATGTTCGTGCTGCTCTTCCGCTATGTCTTCGGCGGCGCGATCAAGACGCCCGGCTACAGCTACGCCGACTTCCTGATACCGGGCATCATCGTCCAGAACATCGCCTTCGGCGGCTTTGTCACCGCCCTCGGTCTGAACGAGGATCTTCACAAGGGCCTGATCGACCGCTTCCGGTCGCTTCCGATGGCACGCGCGGCGGTGTTGGCGGGGCGGACGTCCGCCGACGTCGTGACGAACGCCCTCTCGGCCACGATCCTGATCCTCACCGGCCTCGCGGTTGGCTTCTCCTTCCACACGAGCGTGCCCGAAGCGATCGCCGGCTTCGGCCTGCTGCTTCTGTTCGGCTACGCGTTCTCCTGGGTGTTTGCGTTCCTCGGAATGCTCGTCTCGACGCCGGAGGCCGCCAACTCGGTGGGCTTCATCGCGGTCTTCCCGCTCACGTTCATCTCCTCGGCGTTCGTTCCGGTGCAGTCGATGCCGGAAGTGCTGCGCGGCTTCGCAGAAGTCAACCCGTTCACGATCGTCGTCGACGCGATGCGCTCGCTGTGGCTGGGGGCTCCGGCTCACAACAACATCTGGGGCGCGGTCGCGTGGTCTCTGGCGATCGTCGCGGTGTTCGCGCCTCTGGCGGTCGCTCGTTACAGGCGGGCTGCGGGCCTGTAGGGGAGCGCTAGACTCGCGATCGATGGCTCAGCCCGACGACGACCTGTTCGGCCAGCGGCACGTCGAGGTCTACCGCGAAACCGGCGGCAAGCGCGGCTATGACTGGCGCGGGACGACGATTCTCCTGCTCACCACCAAGGGCCGCTCGAGCGGCGAGTCGAGGACGACACCCCTGATCCACCGCACCGACGGCGACCGCTGGGTCGTGGTCGCATCGAAGGGCGGCGCGCCTGCGAACCCGGCCTGGTTCGAGAACCTGCTCGCGAATCCCGACGCCACGATCCAGGTGCGGGACGAGGAGATACCCGTGCGGGCGTCGAGCGCCTCAGGGGAGGAGCGCCGACGCTTGTGGACGATGATGACCGAGGTCTGGCCGGCCTACGACGAATACCAGACGAGGACCGACCGGGAGATCCCGGTCGTGATCCTTGCCCGACGCTAGGCGAACAGCCGGCGCACCCGGCCGACGAGCAGGCGGCCAAGGATGACGGCCGTTGCTGCCAGCACCAGCAGCGCGGCGTACAGATAGGCGATCGCGACGAGCACGAACCCGAATGCTCCGATCGCGGCGTCCGCCCGCTCGCCGAGCCACCAGAACGGGACGGCCATGCCCCCGACGACGATCGTCAGCACGACGAGCAGGGCGAGCAGGTGGTAGAGCCGGAGTCCCGTCAAACGGCGAAGGAGCCAAAAGGCCGGCGCGGAGAGGCCATGCATGACGGGCATTTTAGATGACGAGCGCCGTCTGGCGGGCGATCCGTCGCCCCCTCGTGCGGGGATGGCCGTCCCCGGACAAATCGACCCAACTCTTCCAATCCCGCTCAAATATGCGTATATCATCCTGAGCGGCGGGAAACCCCGCAAAAAGCGTAACCAGAAAGCCGTCTGCTGTTTCTAAACAGGGATGGAAGGCGACAAGCTTGAGGAGGGGGTCCTCAATGGCGGCTCGGAGGCACGGTGGGCGAGCAATCGCGGTCGCGATGACCGCGCTTGCAGTGCTGGCCGGGTCCGTCGGCGTCGCCTCGGCCGCGCCGACGCTCACGATCAGCCAACCCGTCGCCGGGAGCTCGACCAACAACCCCACGCCGCCGTTCAGCGGCACGACCGACGACGCGGTCGACTCGATCGTGCTGAAGATCCACGAAGGCGGAAGTACGGGCTCGGTGGTCCAGGAATTGAGCATCCCGGGCCCCTTCGTCGGAACCTGGCAAGCGACTCCTGGATCGCCGCTCAAAGACGGTGCATACACGGCGGTCGCCGAACAGACACTTGTCACAGAAACGGGCAGCTCCGAAGTCGCATTCACGGTCGACACGATCGCCCCGACGGTCACCTTGAACGCCCAGCCCGCGCTGGTCAACTCGGGGACAGTCACGTTCGGCGGCGCAGCGGGGACCGAACCCGGCGATCTCGAATCGGTCACGCTCAAGATCTATGCGGGCACTACCGCCACCGGCAGTCCCGCACAGACGATTCCGGTCACGCCGGCGAGCGGCACGTGGACAGCGCAGGCAGGGCTGGCCGACGGGACCTACACCGCCATCGCCGAACAGGCCGACAAAGCTGGCAACACCGGTTTTAGCTCCACCACGACGTTCACGATCAATACGGCATCGCCGACGGTGTCGTTGAACTCCGTCGCTTCCCCTTCTAACAACACGAGCCCGTCGTTCACGGGCAGCGCGAGCGACACCACCACGGTCACGGTCAAAATCTACGAAGGCGTCGCGGCCGAAGGCACGGTCGTCTCGACCGCGACCGCCGCGGGTGGCGGCGGCGGCTGG
>DATMQX010000137.1:0-2111 GCA_035567055.1 Solirubrobacteraceae bacterium | reverse complement strand
ACTTCTGGACCAAGGAGATCTACCTCGGGGTCAGGCTCGGCCAGCGCAGCATGCGGGCACAGCTGACCGGCGGCGTGTTCACGCAGTTCTTCACCACCTACCGGACCGCCGAGCGGACCCTCGGCATCGAGGATGAGGCCGTGCCCGCCGGGGAGATCGGGAAGTGGACCGAGCAGGCCGAGCGGCTCGGCCGCGCACTCAACTCGAGCGCGCTCGCCGCGCGCCACGCCACCTCCCGGGAGGTGGCGTGGCTGGTACGGCACACCCTGATGGGGTCGCTCAGCGACCCGCCGCCGTCCGCGGCGCGGCGCAGGAGGTGGGGGCCCGGCGAGGTCGAGCAGCTGTACGAGGGCCAGGTGCACAACGGCCGGACGCTGCTGCGGCTTGAGCACGTCGAGGGAGAGTCGTACGCGGCGTTCCTGTCGTTCTCCAGGTTCCCCGACCTCATGAGCTTCCCCGACGGCGAACCGTGGCTGCACCACGCGGACTCGCTGCCGTTCCCCGTCGAGATCAGCTCCCGGATGCACCTGATCTCGCCGGCCAAGGCGAGCAAGGACGTGGGCCGGCGGCTCGCGCACGCCCGCGACATGGACACGCACATCAGGGAGGCGGGCGCGGAGGCGCCGATCGCGCTCGCCGAGCAGATCGCGGCCGCGCGGATGCTCGAGCACGGCATCACCAAGGAGCGGCTGCCGTTCGTCTACGGCTGGCACCGGCTGATCGTCACCGCGCCGACCCGCGACCTGTGCCTGCGCCGCGTAGAGGCGGTCACCGAGCACTACCGCGACATCGGCATCGACCTGGTCAACTCCACTGGCGACCAGTTCTCGCTGCTGACGGAGTCGCTGCCGGGGGAGCGGATCAGGCTCAGCTCTTACGTGCAGCGCCAGCCGCTGTACACGATCGCCGGCGGCATGCCCACGGCGACCGTCGAACTCGGCGACCGGATCGCCGACGGCGTCGGCTGGATCGGGCCGTATATCGGCGAGACCCTGGGCAGGGCCCGCTCGGTGGTGCACTTCGACCCCATGGTCGCGGCGGCGCGGAACAGGCCGACGGCCGTCGCCATCACCGGCGAGCCCGGCGGTGGCAAGACCACGCTGGCGATGCTGCTCATCTACCAGCTCGCGCTGCGCGGCTCGACGATCGCGGTCATCGACCCGAAGGGCGACGCCGAGCCGCTCATCGAGTTCCTCTCGAAGTCCGGGCGCAAGGCCCGGGTACTGCCGCTCGGCTCGGCGGCGGCGGGGCTGCTCGACCCGTTCTCGTTCGGCGACGACCTCGCGGAAAAGCGCACGATGGCGACGGAGACGCTGCGCCTGCTGCTGCCCCGGATGAGCGAGGAGCGGGAGAGCGCGATGATCCAGGCGGTCGGCGCCGTGGCGGGCGGCCAGCGGCCGAGCCTCGGCAAGGTCGTGCGCCACCTGGAGGAGTCTGACAACCCCGCGTGGAAGAACCTGGGCGCCGTGATGCGCTCGATCTCCGAGATGCGGCTGGCCAGGCTCTGTTTCGCGCCCTCAGGCGGGCAGCAGATCGACGCAGAGGGCTGGACGACCGTGTTCACGCTCGGCGGGCTCACCCTGCCGGACACCACGACGGGCCGTGACGACTACTCCTACGAGCAGCGGTTGTCCGTCGCGCTGCTGTACCTGGTCTCCCAGTTCGCCCGCCGGCTGATGAACACTGTCGAGCGCACCGCGCTGAAGGCGATCTTCCTCGACGAGGCGTGGGCGATCACGTCCACCCCCGAGGGCGCCAAGCTGGTTCCCGAGGTCTCCCGCATGGGCCGGTCGCGGAACACGGCGCTGGTCCTGATCTCACAGAACGCGGGCGACCTGCTGAATGAGCAGGTGACCAACTGCCTGTCCAGCGTTTTCGCGTTCCGTTCGTCGGAACGCGGCGAGGTGGCGAACGTGCTGTCGCTGCTTGGCCTGGAGCCGTCCGAGGAGCACAAGGCCGTGCTCCGTTCCCTCGGCAACGGCGAATGCATTTTCCGTGACCTCGACGACCGGGCGGGCCGCATCGGCGTCGATCTCGTATCCGAAGAACTACGGGACTGGATCGATACGAACCCGACGCGAGCCCGCCGGCCCCCCCAGCCGGCGGCTACC
>DATMQX010000136.1:0-2763 GCA_035567055.1 Solirubrobacteraceae bacterium | reverse complement strand
CGAGGTTCCGCCGTTGCGGCAACGGCGTGAGGATATTCTCCCTCTGGCGCGGAGCTTCCTCAAGGCGACCGCCGCCCGCCTCCACGTGCCCGAGCCCGTCCTCGACGCCGCCGCCGAGGCGGCCCTGCTCTCGTACGACTTCCCGGGAAACGCCCGCGAGCTTCAGAACCTCGTCGAGCGCGCCGTGGTCCTCGCGCCCACGACGGCAGGACAGCTTCGCTTCGATCTCGCACACGCCGAGGCGAGGGCGGCCTCGGTCCCGGCGGCCTCCGCTCCCGCCGAACCGCTCGACCCCGCTGAAGTCGTGCCCATGGCCGCAATCCGCGATCTCGAGCGGCGCAACATCGTGAACGCCCTCGACCGGTGCCACTTCAAGGTGAGCGGAGATCATGGGGCTGCGCGCATGCTCGGGATGAGCGCCAGCACGCTCGCCTACCGAATGAAGCAGCTCGGGATCCGGCGCACGAAATGACCGGCGAGCGGGAAACGTCTCAGACACACGACCTCGCGAGGTTTCGCGCGCCGCCCGCAAGATCTTGTGAATCGCAGATCTTCGTGTGTTTCCACGCCGTGAACGACCCGCGAAAGCCGTGGCATTCGCGGAGTCACGCTCGGGCACGGTCGTCGCAGAGAGCCGCTTGCCGTCGCGCATCGACGCGGCTTTGCCCCGGAGGATTAGCCATGCCCAAAGTGACTGCTGCCCCCCACAAGAAGGGCGACTACCTGGTCGACTACGAGGAGAAGCTCTTCGAGGACGTCAAGGCCAAGCCGGGCGAGAAGGCGCTCGTCACCTTCCATACGGTGGCCTTCGAGGGATCCATCGGCCTGGTGAACCTGCTGCAGGCCACGCGCCTGCTGCGCAAGGGGTTCGAGACGTCCGTTCTGCTCTACGGTCCTGGCGTGACCCTCGGGCTTCAGCGGGGCTTTCCCAAGCTTGGCGACGAGGCTTTCCCCGGCCACCTCGCCATGAACGGACAGGTCGCGAAGTTCCTCAGCGAAGGCGGCAAGGTCTACGCGTGCCGCTTCGCCCTGCAGGCGCTCTACGGCCACGGAGAGCCGTCGCTCATCGAGGGCGTCCGCCCCATAAGCCCGCTCGACGTGCTCGACCTCATCCTGCTGCACCGTCGCGACGGGGCCTTCATCCTCAACACCTGGACCCTCTGAGCCGAGGGGGGTCATGGCTTCCCGACGGGTCCGCGCCGCGGCGGTGCAAATGAGCCCGGTGCTCTTCGATCGTGCGGCCACGATCGGAAAGGTGGCATCTCGCATCGGCGAGGCCGCCGCCCAGGGCGCGCAGCTCATCGTGTTTCCCGAGACGGTGGTCCCTTACTACCCGTATTTCGCGTTCATCAAGCCGCCGGCCGCCTTCGGCGCGGACCACGTCCAGCTCATCGAACAGTCGGTGACGGTGCCGAGCCCCGCGACCGACGAGATTGGACGCGCCGCGCGCCAGGCCGGCGCGGTGGTGGCCGTTGGCGTCAACGAGCGCGATCACGGGACGCTTTACAACACGCAACTCGTCTTCGACGCCGACGGCAAGCTGGTCCTCGCCCGCCGCAAGATCACCCCGACGTTCCACGAGCGCATGATCTGGGGACAGGGCGACGGTTCGGGGCTGCGCGCCGTCGACACGAAGGTGGGGCGGGTGGGCGCGCTTGCGTGCTGGGAACACTACAACCCGCTCGCGCGCTACGCGCTGATGGCCGACCGCGAGGAGATCCACGTCGCGATGTTCCCCGGCTCGCTCGTCGGCAGCATCTTCGGCGAACAGATCGCGGTGACGATCCGGCACCACGCGCTCGAATCGGGGTGCTTCGTGGTCAACGCCACGGGATTTCTCAATCCCGATCAGGTCCAAACGTTGTCGGCCGGAACGGGCCTCGGGAACGCCCTGACCGGCGGGTGCTTCACGGCGATCGTCTCGCCCGAGGGCGTGCTGCTCGCCCCACCCGTCACCGACGGCGAAGGCATGGCCATCGCCGACCTCGACATGGACCTCATCACGAAGCGCAAGCGGATGATGGACAGCGTGGGTCACTACAGCCGCCCTGAGCTGCTCTCGCTGCTCATCGACCGCACGGCGCAAGCGCACCTGCGCGAGCGATCGCCCGCCCTATCACCCTCCACGCCGGCCGGAGAGTCCGACCATGAACCGCTTCCTTCCGATCGTCCCAACGGCGCCTTCGCAGGTCCTGCGGCCTGAGCTCCTGTCGGAGCTCCAGGCGTACGGCGTGCGCTGGATCGACCCGGGCGGACCGGGGTTGAGCCGCGCGGGCGGCGCGGGCCCGTCGGACCACAAGGCGGTCACTATCGCAAGCCAAACGGTCATGGTGCCCATCTTCACGCACGCCGCGGCGCAGTCGCCTTACTCCGCCATCGTGGCGCCGGGCGCCGCGTCGGCAACGCTGCACCGCGACGGCGTTCCACTCGGCGAGGTCACGTTCCCGCGAATGCCGCGCTTCTATTCGCGAACGACGGCCGACGGAGTGCCGTACTGGAAGATCGCGCGCTTGCACGGCGACGACGTGCTGGCGACGACGGTGCTGCAGACGTGCACGCGTTACGGCAAGCGCGAGACCTCGTGCCAGTTCTGCTCGATCGGGCAGTCGCTCGCGTCGAAAAGCACCCTCGCCGAGAAGACCCCGGAGCAGCTCGCCGAGGTCGCCGCGGCGGCGGTCGCGCTCGACGGCGTCAGGCACGTCGTACTTACGACCGGCACCCCCGCCACGCCGGACCGCGGCGCTGCGGTGCTCGCCACGGCGG
>DATMQX010000135.1:0-13646 GCA_035567055.1 Solirubrobacteraceae bacterium | reverse complement strand
CGCGTCCTGCACCCCTTTGAAGCCCGGCTGGGTACAGCTGGTGCCTTTCGCCACCACAGGCGCCGAATTCGAGACCCATGCGGTGGCGCCGGCTGCGGCCGGCAGGACCAGCGCGCAGCACGCGGCCATGGCGAGGATCAGACTGGAGCGAGACTTTCCTTTGGTCACTTCTCTTCCCCCTCTTACTCGTTTCGCATGTGAGCGCCTCGACGAGGCACATGCTCCGCCGGCAAGACCGGCATTCGCAACCGTTGCGATATTCGGTCACCGTCGTCTCGCCTGTGGGCGTCCCCCCGGAGCCGCAGGCAACGTTACCGCCAATATGCGTCCGTGCAACTCACACCGTTCTCGCTCGGGCACGAACCCAGCTGCACTTCAGCGCCACCGCCGGGCGCGACGCGCGGTGGGCTCGCCTTGGGCTGAAGCTACAAAAAGCGCCCGCTTGCAGCCGCTTTGTCGAGATCCGGCAGGGAGACGTCGCCGGAGCCGCGGCCCACTGGACGTTCTGCGCACCGTCAGCGACCTCCCGCTGACATCGACGTTCCGCATTTTGATATAGGGAACTGGTATCGCTCGGGCTCGCTTGAGGCACATTGTCGGCCGCTTCTCGCCGCATCAGTCGCGATGAGGTCGCTCGGTGCCGCCGCATGGAGACAGCGCGTAAACGAGCAATTCCCTAGGATGGCAGGCAGCCCATTGGGGGGAACGGAATCGTTATGGAGAGGGAACCATGAGACGCAGAGCTCGTATGTTGGTGAGCGCGAGCGTGATTGCCGGATGTCTGGTAGCCGCGAGCACGGCATCGGCAACACCGCTTGTCTGTAGCACGGGGTGCTTTTTCACGAGTATCCAATCGGCTATCAACGCCGCTCAGCCCGGCGCGACGATCACGGTCGGCGCCGGCAGCTACTACGAAAACATCGTCGTGAACAAGCCGGTGACCGTGCGCGGCGCGGGTGTGAACACGGTGATCTACCCCGGCACCTCCAACCCGAATTGCTCACCCGGCTCCCTCTGCGGCGGGGCGGCGAGCAACATCATCCTCGTCCAGGCCGACAACGTGACGATCTCGAGCGTCTGGCTCAAGGGTGATAACCCCAACCTGACGAGCGGGGTGGTGGTAGGTGGAGAAGACATCGATGCCCGCAACGGGATCATCACCAACCACCTGATGGGGACCTACAACAACCTGACCGTCACCAAAGTCAAGGTCACCGGCGTCTACCTGCGTGGGATATACGCCTCCTCGAAAGGAACCTTCAACTTCAACCACGACACGGTCGAAAACGTGCAGGCCGAAGAAGCTTCGATCGCGATGTTCGACTTCGAAGGCGCCGGGACGATGTCCTACAACAAGGTTCTCAACGCAAATGACGCGATCTCGGCCAACTGGTCGAAAGGAACGCAGTTCCTCAACAACACCATCAGCAAATCGGGCAGCGGGGTTCACTCCGACAACAACGGCGGCGCGGGCGGTACCGCTGACGTGATCAAGGCGAACACGGTACGCGAATGCAAGGTCAACGGCTACGGAGTGTTCGTGTTCGTGCCCTACGTGTCGGCGACCGTCGAATCGAACAAAGTCACCGGCTGCTCCGTCGGCCTCGCCGTGTATGGCAGCGCTGTGTCCGGGCAGGGCCCGACGTTCGTGAAAAACGTCGCGAACGGGACGGGCGCCAGCACCACCAACAACGCCGGCACGGTGGGTGCCTATCTGACCACGGACCAGCTCGGCTACGCGTACGGCGACGTGACCGCGACGCTGACCGGCAACTCGCTGTCGCACTTCAACACCGGGATGTTCGTGACGCAGACGACCCCGACGGAAGGCCAGCCGGCCGGCGGACAGGCGAACATCACGGCGTCACCCAACAACTCGTTCTACGCCACCGGGACCGGCGCCAACGGCAACACCGGAACCAAAGTGAACGCCCAGGAAGACTGGTGGGGTTGCGCCAAAGGCCCGAACATGGGCGGGACCTGCAATACCGCCATCGGCACGGTGACCTTCACGCCGTGGCTGACGGCGAAACCGTAGCGATCACGACTGGGGCGGACGGTATGGCGTGTTGCGGCGGGAGAGCCATTGGCTCTCCCGCCGAACGCCCTGGTCGGTGGCTGCCCGGGCGCGTCGTCGCGCAGATCAGCGGACGATCCGGCCTTTTGGCGTGGCTCGTCTCGGCGCGGTAACAACGTGAACGCAAGCCGGGGTACCTTTTGCACGGCAGCCGGCGAGGTCCGTCCCGACCATGGAGCCGCTGCCACCCACGGACGGGTTTGGCGCCCGAGGCCCGGCGCGGCCGGGCCTCGGGCCGCCTAGCCGAGCGCCGCCCAACCTAGCCGCGAGACGCCCGCCGCCGTGAGGCTCGGTAGGACTGGCGCCTCATCCGTCGAACCTCCAGACATCGCGGATCGCTCTCACACCCGGCCTGTCGATCTCGCTCCCTCCGGATCGTGCGATCACGACGGCAGGGCGAGCGGACGGCTCGTGCTGGAGGACGGCGGCATCCGGCGCGAGGTCGTCTGCGAGTGCGGCGAGCTCATCGCCCTGCTCGGTCGCCAGGACTACCACGTCAACGGCTGGTCGGCGGCTGATCGCAGGCCGAGCCCGGAGCTCTGGAGGCGATCCAGGGCGTTGTTGTTCTCCGTCGCCAGACAACGTCGTTGGCGCTCCCACGGACGTCCTCATGGACGGCGTTCGGAGAGCTCCCCAGAGCAGCTCCATGTCGGGCGGTCACGTGGCGCGCCGCGATCCGGTGCCATGTAATCGAAAGGCGAGCTTCGACATCACCATGCGATCACCACAGCTTTCATCACCACGGGCGATCCGCGCGATCGCGCTCACCGGCGCGGCCGTTCTGGCTTCGGCCGCCACGATCGCAGCGACGGTTTCGGTTGCTGCGACGGGCGCGGCCTCAGCAACTCCGAGCTGCTCGACGTCCGGCCTGGTCATCTGGCTGAACACCAGCGGCAGCGGCACGGCCGGCAGCACCTACTACAGCCTGTACCTCACCAACCTGTCGCGCCACAGGTGCACCGTCCGCGGCTATCCGCGGGTATCCGCCGTCAACCTCGCCGGCGGGCGGATCGGACGCGCGGCCACACGCGAAACCGTGCGGAAACCGTCCAGCGTGAGGCTCCTACCCGGAGCCACGGCCACCGCCGTCCTGCGGATCGTGGACGCGGCCAACTTCCCCTCTTCGTCCTGCCGCGAAGTCACCGCCGCCGGCCTGCGCGTCTACCCGCCGGGGCAGACCGCATCGAAGCTGGTCCCGTTTCCGTTCAAGACATGCTCGCGGGCCGGGACCGCCAACCTGGCCGTCAGGCCGTTCGGCTGAGAGGCCTCCTGACGAGCCCGCCCGCGAACGACTGCGCGGTGGCTGGCGTCGCGTGCCCCACGGGTTCAGGCGATCGCGGCCAGCGTCACCCGCAGTACCTCGTCCCAATAGCGGCGCCCGTGCTCGGCGCTGGCGCGGCTCGGGTCGCCGATCACACCGTTCGGCGCCAGGGTGTGGACGCCCTCGCCGAAGATCGCGCCGACAGCTGCCTGCGGATCCCCCGTATAGCCCGGCTCGCCCCGATCGGGGTGGACGAGCTCCGGGTGGATAGCCATCAGCATCGACGTCTCCCACTCGCCCGCATGGACTCCGCCCTCGCCCAGCGGTACCCCGTGCTCGTCCGCACCCAGCTGTGCGATGGTGAACAGGGCGCCCAGGTCGGTCAGCGCGCGAACCTCGATCCCCGGCACCGGCCCGAGCAGCTCGAGCGCCGTTGCGAGCGGGCCGAAGTTGCCGCCGTGCGTGGGCAGCAGCACGACGCGGGCGAAGCCGCCGCGGGCAAGAGAGCGGACGATGTCCGCGACGATGCCGTGGAACGTGGCGTCGGAGAGCGACAGCGTGCCGGGAAACTCGAGATGGTGCTCGGAGCAGCCGATACGCACGGTCGGCGCGAGGAACGCGTCGAGGCTCTCGGCGACCATCCGCGCGAGGTGATCCCCCAGCAGCGCGTCGGTGGCGAGCGGCATGTGCGGCCCGTGCTGCTCCGTCGCGCCGAAAGCGACCACGACCGTGTCACGCCCACGCTCCTGCTCGGCCCTGATCTCCGGCCATGTGAGGCGATCAAGCTCAACCGCGCACATCCCGCTCTCCTCTCCTCGGATGGTCAGCGAGTCTAAGCGAGCGCGAGCGCTGCTCGATCCACGAGCCGGCGCCCTCCGGTTATGATGCTCCTCGTCTGGACGCGAGGGGACGCGCGCAACCAAGACGGCTGTCGCGACCGGGAGGCACGCTGGCTTTGGGAGACCTCAGTCCAGGGCAGACCGTCGCACACAACCCGTAAACCGTGTGCGGAGGACGATCATGCCCAATCTGAACCGTCTCGATCATGCCCGGACGACCGTCGAGCGCGCACTGGAGGCGGGCCGTGGCGCACCCCGGGCTTAGCGTCAACGCGCGCCCGGAGGGCCGGCGCCACACTCTGGCTCTGGCCGGCGAGCTCGACCTGGCGACGGCGCCCGAGCTCGAAGCCATGACCGAGCAGGTGTGTGCCAACGGAGCCGGCGAGCTGGTCCTCGACCTGCGGGAGCTCGCCTTCATCGACTCGACCGGGCTGCACGCGATCCTGCGGGCCCGCGCGCACTGCAAAGCACATCGCTGCGAGCTGTTCCTGACCCCCGGCCCGCCGGCCGTTCAGCGGGTGTTCGAGCTGGCGGGCCTGCTGGAGCGCCTGAAGTTTCTCGAGCCATCCGAGTAGCGCCGCGTCGGGGCCGCGCGATGCGTGCCCGCTCAGAGCTCGAACCACACTCGCGTGCCGCCCTCGCGATCCACTCCCCAGCGGCTCGCCGCCCGGTCGACCACGTAGAGCCCGTATCCACCGATCGTCATTCGATCGGACGCCTGTGGCCTGCGGGGCTCCGGCGGCGTGAACCCATCGCCGGCATCGACGACGGCGACCTCGACCTTCTCGCCGGTGACGCTGGCCGTCAGGACGATCGGGGCATCGGCGGGGCCCCGGGAGTGGATCACAGCGTTTGTCACGACCTCCGAGACCAACAGCAGCAGCGTCTCCAGCTGTGTGTGTCCGCCCTGGAGCTCCGGGCACCAGCTTCCCACGGCCGCCCGCGCCATCGCCGGCGACTCCGCGGCGCGCATCAGGTCGAGTCGCAGGCAACCAGTGCGACGCGGCCTGCCGGTGGCCGACCGCCGCTGCCCGGCGGCCGGTGGCCGCTCACTCACCGGCTGTTCCGTTTGCCGACACGGTGCATGCACTACCCCGAATCGTCCAGCCGGAAATCACGGGTCGGCATCCGTACGGGTGAATCGACGAGGTGCTCTCGCCCCGCTTCGCAGGTCGTACGCTTTGCGCGTGCCGAACATCGAGGAGCCAAGCTTCGACGAGCCGCGCGAACAGCCGGGCTTTCGTGCCCTGCGCGCGCGCCTCAGCCGGCAGGCCGGCTCGGAGCGACTCGGGGTGAGCCTCTGGGAGCTGTCGCCCGGCGAAGCCGCCTACCCGTACCACTATCACCTCGCCGAGGAGGAGCTCCTGATCGTGCTCGACGGGGAGCCCAGCCTGCGAACGCCAGCCGGCTGGCGCGAGCTGCGCCGGGGTGAGGTCGTGAGCTTCCTCCGGGGCGAGAGTGGCGGGCACCAGATCCTGAACCGTTCGCAGGAGACCGTCCGCTTCCTGGCGATCAGCACGAGCGGCGAGCCCGACGTCGTGATGTACCCCGACTCGGGGAAGCTCGGTGCGTTCGAGCGGCGGCCCGACGGCGGCGGCGTGCGCGCGATGTTCCGAATGGACGACGCGGTCGACTACCACGACGGCGAGCGTCCGCCCGGGGAGCGGTGAGCCGCCCGCTTCCCCCGCTTGCGGCGTGTGCGGCGATCTACGGCGTCTCGATCGCGGCGCTGCTCGCGAGCCACCTCGGCCACGGCTGGGGGTTCGTCGACCTCACCGTCTACCGCTATGGCGGGGAAGCCGTGCTGCACGGCGCCCATCTCTACGACCTCAGGTTCCCGGGAGCGCTCGCCTTCACCTACCCGCCGCTCTCGGCGCTGCTGTTCACCGGGCTGACGCTCCCCGCGCCCGAGCTGCTGCGCCCGCTGCTGACCGGTGCGAGCCTACTGCTGCTGCCGCTGATGCTCGGCTTCGCGCTGCGCCTGAGACCCCTTGACGCGTCGCTCACGCGCGAGCGCGCGATCCGCCTGGCGCTGCTCGCCTCCGCGCTCGCGGTGTGGCTCGAGCCCGTGTGGACGACGTTGCGCTACGGCCAGGTCGACCTGGTGATCGGAGCGCTGATCCTCTATGACCTGAGCCGTCCGGACAGCTCGCGTTTCAAGGGCGCGGGCATCGGCCTGGCCGTCGCGCTCAAGCTGACACCGGCGATCTTCGCCCTCTACCTGCTGCTCAGCCGCCGCGTCCGAGCCGCGGCCGTCTGCGCGGGCGTCTTCCTGGCCTCGGTCGCGCTGGGGTTCGCGCTGATCCCCGGTGACTCGCAGGCGTACTGGGGTGGGGCGTTCCTCGACTCCGGCAGGGTGGGACGGATCGAGAACGCCGCCAACCAGAGCCTGCGCGGAGCCTTCGCCCGTCTCGCGCACTCGACCGACGTGCGGACCGTCTGGCTCTGCGCCGCGGTCGTCCTCGCGCTCGCCGGCCTCGCGCTGGCCGCCCGCGCCGGCCGTCGTGGCGACGACGTCGAGGGAGTCTCGCTGTGCGCGCTGACGGGCCTGCTCGTCTCGCCGATCTCCTGGTCGCACCATTGGGTGCTGGCCGTTCCGGCGCTCATGCTCCTGGCTGTCCGCGCCCGGCGCAGGCGCTCACCCGTCGTCCTCGCTGCGGCGGTGGCCGTCGCGATCGTCGCGCTCGTTCACATGATCTGGTGGGTGCCGGTGAACCGCCCGAGACATTCCGAGCTGCATCTGAATGTCCTTCAGCTCGTCTATGCCGACGCGTACGTCCTGATCGCGATCGTCGCGCTGGCGGCGGCGGGCGTGTCGGCTCTGCGTGGCAGACGCAGTCGCTCGCACGCCAGGGGACCAGCTCCCGCCGGGCACGCCTGGCAGGCAGCGAGCGTCCGGGCGAGCTGACCGGGTGCGCTCTGCGACGCGATCGGGCGACCGGCGCCTTTCAGGCGCGCGAGATCCACTGTCAAGTCATCGGTGTCTGCGGCCGATGCTTGAACGTGTCCGCATCGAGGAGCCTGCGAGTGCAAGAGGAGATCACGAACGGCAGCGCCCTTGAGGAGGCGGCTCTCCGCGAGCTGCCCGAGGCGCTGATCGTCGCCTTCGACCAGGAGCTCCGCTTCATCCTGGCCGCCGGGCCGGCGCTCGGCCGGATGGGCAACCCTGCGGCGTGTGGACAGGGGCAGCTCCTGGCGGACGCGTTTCCGGCCGAAGTGTGGAAGTCGATCGAGCCGCTGTTCCGCTCCGCGCTGGCGGGTGAGATCCGCTCGCGCGAGGTGTGGACCGCCGGGCAGCGCCATTGCCTGATGATCGACGTGGGACCGCTTCGCGTGAGCGCGCCGGCTGCCGCGGCCGAGGGCGAGACGGTCGTCGCCGGCGGCCTCGCGGTGGTCCTCGACGTGACCGAGCGGAGACGCTCGGATGAGCTCGTGCCGCATCCGAAAGGCGACTTCGCCGAGGTCTTCGAGCGGGCTCCGATCGGTACCGGGCTGCTGGACCTCGACGGCCGCTGGCTGCTCGTCAACCGGGCGCTTTGCGAGATCACCGGCTACACGCTCGACGAGTTGATCGGAAGGCGCTTCGACGGGATCGTTCATCCGGACGACGCGTACAACGACGCCGAGCAGCGCACACAGCTGCTCGCCGGAGAGCTCTCCGCCTTCCAGATCGAGAAGCGCTACTTCGATGCCGCGGGTGAGACCGTCTCGGCGATCTTCTCCGTATCGCTGGTGCGCGATCCCGACGGGGCGCCGCTGCACTTCATCGCGCAGCTGCAGGACATCTCCGCCCGCAAGGAGCTGGAGGAGCACCTGCGCCACCTCGCCGACCACGACCCGCTGACCGGGCTGCGCAACCGCAGGCTGTTCGAGCACGATCTCAGGCTGCAGGTCGCGCGCTCACAGCGCTACGGCGAGCAGGCGGCGCTGATGGTGATCGACCTCGATGACTTCAAGCGCGTCAACGACGAACACGGCCATGCCGTGGGCGACAGGACGCTCAGGGCCGTCGCGAGGGCGCTGACGCGCCGCCTGCGCCAGACCGACCTCGTGGCTCGACTCGGCGGGGACGAGTTCGCCGTGCTGCTGCCGCATGTCGACGGTGAGGCAGCCAGCGTCGTCGCCGAGAGCCTCACGCGCGTGGTGCCTACGTGCGGTGTGGACGTCGGCGACGATCTTCTGCATCCCTCCGCGAGCGTCGGCTTCGCGATCATCGACAACCGCACCGCGAGCGCCGAGCAGGTCCTCGTCGAGGCCGACCGCGAGATGTACGCGGTCAAGCGGGCCAAGACCGGCCAGCCGGCCTGACGCTCCGTCCACAGGCCGGGGTCTCTGGAGCCCTCCGGCTGGGTAAATAGGCTCATACCATGAAGCCGGGCGAGCGCGTAGCCGTCATCGACCTCGGGTCCAACTCCTTCCGCCTCGTGGTGTTCATGGCCGGCGAGCGCTGGTGGAAGCGCACCGATGAGATCTACGAGCCCGTGCGGATCGGTCAGGGACTCGCAGCCACCGGCAGCCTCGGCGAGAAGCCAATCGAGCGGGCGCTGGCGACTCTCGACGTGTTCTCCCACTTCTGCCGCGCGAGCGGCCTCGGCGAGGGCGCCGTCGACGCGGTCGCCACGAGCGCGATCCGCGACGCCGATAACGCCGAGAGCTTCCTCGCGCTTGCCCGCGCCCGCTTCGGCCTGCCGATCCGTGTGCTCAGCCGCGAGAGCGAGGCGCGCTACGGGTACCTCGCCGCCGTCAACTCCACGACGCTGCAGGACGGCTACGTCTTCGATCTCGGCGGCGGCTCGATGCAGCTCGTGCGCGTCGAGAACCGGCTCGCCCGCGAGAGCGGGTCCTGGCGCCTCGGCACCGTGCGCATGAGCGAGCGCTTCCTTCCGGTGAACGGGCCCGCCAAGCGCAAGCAGCTGGAGGAACTGAGCGAGCACCTCGCCGCGGAGCTGTCGGGCGCGCCGTGGTTGCGCCCCGGCGATGCGGGCTCAAGCGGCCGCCGGCTGGTTGGCATCGGCGGTACGGTGCGGAACCTCGCCGCCGCCGCGCAGCGGGCGACGGGTCTGCCCTCGAACGGCGTGCAGGGCACGGTCATCCAGCGCGAGGTCCTCGAGGAGCTCGTGCAGCGGCTGGCGGCGCTGCCGGCCTCCGAGCGGGCGACCGTCCCCGGGGTCAAGCCGGCGCGCGCCGACCTCATCCTGGCGGGAGCCGTCGTCGTGCAGGCCGTACTGAAGGCGGGCGGCTTCGAGGGCATGGAGACGACAGAGGCCGGGTTGCGCGAGGGCATCTTCTTCGAGCGTCTGCTTGCCGACCGTGACCCTCCGCTGCTCGAGAACGTGAGGAGCACAAGCGTCCTGAACCTCGCCGCGCAGTATCGCTCGGACGGTCGGCACACCCAGCACGTCGCGGCGCTCGCGCTTGGCATGTTCGACGAGCTGGCCGAGCTCGGGCTGCACGACGGCGACCCCCACGAGCGCGAGCTGCTGTGGGCGGCGAGCATGCTCCACGACATCGGCATGTCGATCGACTACGACGACCACCACAAGCACTCCCGCTACCTGATCCTCAACGGAGGCCTGCCCGGCTACTCGCCCGTGGAGACGGCGATCATCGCTCAGGCCGCCCGCTATCACCGCAAGGGAATGCCGGTGCCCGGGCCGCTCGCGCCGCTGTTCGGAGATGGCGATGCCGAGCGCCTGGATCGCTGCGCGGTGCTGTTGCGACTCGCGGAGGATCTCGAGCGCTCCCGCGACCAGCTGGTGCGCCGCACGACGATGGCGTTGCGAAACGGAGAGGTCGAGCTGCACCTGATCTCCGACGGGGAGCCGGCCGTGCCGCGCTGGGCCGCGGGGCGCGAGACGGAGCTGTTCGCGCGAGCGTTCAACCGCGGCCTGTCCGTCGCCGCCTGAGCGCCAGCCCGCGCCCGGCGTGGGCGGGCAGGCTCAGCCGGAGGCGAGGAGCGCGGCAGCGCGCCCGCCGCAGTCATACGGCACGAGGCCGAACGGAGACACGGCGGGATCGTGCCAGGCGGGAGGCGGAATCTGCGTGCAGTCGCGTAGCACTGCGGCGGTCGCGCGGTTGCCGCCGCGGCTCGAGAACTCTCCTCCGAGCACGACGTAGCGCGCCTCCCCGCGGGAGATCAGGCGCGCGAGACCGCGACCGTCGAGCGCCGGGTCTGTGCCGCTGTAGCCGGCGAGCGAGCCGGCGTTGTAGCCGAGGAGGATCATCGGCGACGCGGTGTTGGCCGCGTCCGTGAGCAGCACCCAGCGCGAGCCGGCTCCATGCGTGGTGACGTATCTGAGCAGCGCCTGCACGACGCGCAGATGCGCGGGTGCGAAGCCCAGTCCGCCGGTGCCGGCCGCCTGCGTGGGCCCGGCGGCAGGGAACGTCCCCTCCACGGGTGCCAGCCACGTGGTCGAGGAGTAGGCCGCCGGTGCCACGAGCAGCAGGGAGAAGGTCACCGCCATGGCCGCGGGAGCCAGGCGCCGCCAAAGGACCGCGACGGTGCCGCCGACGGCGGTGCCCGCGAGCAGCACGGGTACGAACCACTGCAGGTAGTGCTGCTTGTGGAGGATCACCAGCTGCGCCCACACGGTCCCCGCCACCGCGCAGCCGATCACGAGCATCCCGACGATCCGCCAATCCAAACGCCGGGTGTGCGCCAGCTGCACGAAGGCGACCGCTCCAGTGCCCGCCATCGCGGCCGCGCCGGGCGCCAGCGCGGAGGCATAGTAGGGATGGACGATGCCCTTGGAGAAGCTCAGCACGACCGCCTCCACCAGGAACCAGCCACCGAGCACGAGCGCCGCCGCCAGGCGTGGATCACGTCGCAGCGCCGGGGCCGGCGGCCCGCCGGCCGCGGGATCGCCCTCATCAGCCGGTGCCTCGCCGGTCGCAGCCGGCCTGCCGGTGAGCAGCAGAAGCAGCACGCCGATCATGCCAAAGAGGGCGAGCGGAACGATCCAGCCGCCCTGATCGCCGAGGCCCCTGCCGAACAGCCGCAGCGGGCCCGTGTGTCCCGGGAAGGCGATCGGTTCGCGGGCGCGGTGGCTGTGGCTGGTGTGCACCCCCAGCGCGGGTTTGGCGGTCGCCGGCGAGTGGGTTTTCTGGGCGCGCAGCTCGGCGCGCTCCCTGGGCGTTTCGGCGAGGTGGTAGCGGGCGAGCGCCCCCTTGCCGTGGGGGATCCGTCCGGGACCTCCGGCCTGGCCCTGCACCCGCCCAAAGCCGTTGTATTCGAAGGTCAGCCCGAGCTCGGAGTTGTTCGTCGAGCTTCCGACGAACGGCCGTTGCGATGCCGGCGTGAGTTCGACCACCGTCATCCACGAGAAGGAGACGGCGAGCAACACCAGCCCGGCCACGAGCAGCTGCGCCAGCCGGCGCAGCGGCGATCCGGGCGCGCAGAGCAGGTATGCGAACGCGATCCCGGGCACGACCAGGTAGGCGGCGAGCGTCTTCGTGTTGAACGCCAGCCCGATCAGCACGCCACACCAGATCAGCGTCCGCCAGCGTCCCGTTTCGGTCGCCCGCACGCCAGCGCCACAGGCGAGCACCATCAGCAGGATCATCAGCGGGTCCACGCCGGAGTCGCGTGACACGGCGACGAAGGAGGGAAACACGGCGAGCGCGAGCGCGCTCGCGATGCCGGCGACCCATCCGAAGCGGCGGGCGACGATGTAGTAGAGCGCCGCCACAGCCAGCACGCCCATGATCGCCTCCGGCAGCAGCAGGCTCAGCGGCGAGAAGCCGAAGAGCTTCGCGCTCGCGGCCTGGACCCAAAGGCCGAGCGGTGGCTTGTCGACGGTGATCAGCCCGCCCGGGTCGAAGGAGACGAAGAAGAAGTTGTGCAGCGAGCGCAACATCGACCTCACACCCGCCGAGTAGTAGATGTTGGCGTAGCCGTTCTGGGAGAGCCTGTGCGTGTTGAGCACGGCAGAGAGCGCCAGCACGCCCGCGAGGGCGAGATGCTGCGGTCCGACGCGAATCGCGGGCAGGCGTGCGCGAAGCCACGCCGGCCCGCGGCGGACGGACGGCTCGGCCGCGCTCGGGACGGGCGCCGCCGGCGATCGCGTGAGTGGTTCGGCCGAGCTCATCTGGCGGTCTGTATTCGAGGGCGGTAACGGAGGTCCTCGGCCGCGTGCCGTGCGCCGGGGAGGTGGGTCATGTCGAAAGCGCCCTCAACAGCCGATCGAGGTCGTCATCGTCATTCCACGCACCGACGGACGCTCGCAGCCAGGGTCGATCGGGAATGTTACGCAGGATCACGCCGCTTTCGGCGAGCTTCTCGCGCTCGGCCTCGGGGTCCGCGCTCGTGAACGCGACGAGCGTCGTGTCGCCGCGCGGCGCGAGCGCGCGGCCGTGCTCGACGAGCCGCTCCGCCAACCGCGCAGCGAGCGTGCGGCCACGCTCGTGCACGGCGCTCCAGCCGGCGGACTCGAGCACGCGCGTGGCGCTCAGCGCGCAGGCGACCGCCTCGGCGCTGAGCGAGAGGCTGTCGAAGCGGCGCGCGTCGTCGTGCGGCTGCGCGTCGAGGCCTGCGTTCGGGTCGGCCAGGTTCCCGTAGCCGCGCCGGCTGACCTGCAGCCGCTCGGACAGCGCCGGGCTGACCCACAGCATGCCGGTGCCGTCGGGGCCGCACAACCACTTCTGTCCGGCGCCCGCGTACGCTTCGCAGCCGAGCGCGTGCACGTCGACGCCGATCGCGCCGACCCCCTGCGCGCCGTCGAGCAGCACGGGCACATCCAGCTCGGCGAGCTCGGCCGGCGCGGTGAGTCCGCTCATCCACCCGACGTGAGAGCAGGCGACCAGGCGCGTACGCGGGCCGACCGCTTCGGCGATCTGCGGCAGCGGCACCTCGCGCACCTCGACCCCGTTCAGCGCGCGCGCCGCACCGAGCGCGCCCAGGAGCCCCGGGTGCTCCTCGTCGCTCGTGAGGATCTCGTCGCCGCTGCCGAGCGCCAGACCGCCGATCGTGACGGCGATGCCCTCGGACGTGCAGGTTGTGAGCGCGACGTCGCTGGCGTCGCCGCCGAGCGCCGTCGCGTACGCCTCGCGAAGCTCCTCGGTCAGCTCCTTGCGGCGGGCGAAATGAGCCTGGGCTCGTCCGTCGTGCAGCTCCCGCTCGAGCTCCTCGCTCGCCGCGTGAGCCGCCCGCGCGGCGAGCGGCCCGTCGGTGCCCGCGTTCAGATACGCCAGCCGAGCCAGAACGGGGAACTCGGCTCGCAGGCCAGGGGCGTCCACAGCCAGCGAGAATAGCCGCAGCGCCCGGGACGACGGCGCGAGGGCGGACAGCGCGGCCGTCGGATCGATATAAAGCTGGGAGCCGGCGAGATCAGCCGGCGCAACCGACCCTCGGGCCTGGGAGAGCTGAGCAGAGCAACATGTCGAGCACGGGCCTTGAGAGCCCCCTGTGGGAGCCGACCGCGGCCGACATCGAGCGCGCGGAGATGACCCGCTACATGCGATGGGCGGGAGA
>DATMQX010000134.1:0-29148 GCA_035567055.1 Solirubrobacteraceae bacterium | reverse complement strand
TTGTCCGGATGGATGGTCACCGAGACTTCGGTGGCGAAGCCGGCGAGGGCCTCGTCGACCGAGTTGTCCACGACCTCGTAGACGAGGTGGTGGAGGCCCATGACACCGGTCGAGCCGATGTACATGCCCGGACGCTTCCGGACCGCCTCGAGGCCCTCCAGAACCGTTATGTCTTGAGCGTCGTAGCTCGAAGCGCCGTCCGTCATCGACGGATCGTTGACGCCGCCCTTCTTGGCGCCCCGCTCTGAGCTGTTGCTACCTGTTGCCAATGGCCCTCCGATGACATGAGAACGCCCCGGATTCCGGGGCGCGAGACCACGGGGCGGGACGGTTCGAGTGTGCTTTACAGGATAGCACGAAGGGGGGTCGGTCCGGCCCTCAAAACGGCCCTAAATGCCTGCAAATTGGCCGAAAATAGAGGCGTCGGGCACGCGCCGAACCCGCTAGCTGAAGTACGTGGCCACCGGGGGACGCCTCGCTCCCACTGTTGTGCGTGCTCGACGGCCCAGGGGGATGGGGGTGCTGGACCTGTCGGACCCCCCGGTGACCACTCCGCCATAGGCTAGCGCGCCATAAGAGAAAGCCTTTCTCCTATCGCGATTCTCTATGGCTACACTGGCGCAGAATGCACATCAGGTACCCAGACCCGCAGATCGTCTGCGACAGCTGTGGCAAGGCCGAAGCCGACTCAGAGGCGGTCGCGGAAGCCGGAGGCTGGCTCATTGGTTACGACCGCGAGCTGGACGGGCACATACACATGTGCCCCGGCTGCCAGGAGGCAGCGGCGTAGCCCAACACTGCCGCCGTGGTCCCGGGCCGCCTTTAGATGGCCACCGGGCGGCGCCTCACAATCCGTGTGGGCGCTCGACGACCCAGGGAATTGGGGGGTGCTGGGCACGCCGATTCCCCGGTGGCCGGTCCTCAGCCTAACGGGACCCATAAGCGGATGCGGCGTTGCGATCGCGGTTTCCTATGGCTAGTCGCCCGGTGCGGTGGCGGCCGTGCGACGCAGAAGGCGCGATTGCCGAGCGACCGGGGGCCGGATGGGTGGCCCCACGGTCGCTCGCTACCCGGATGACCTGTAGGCCGTCCGTGGCTAGCTATCGGCGCCCCTGATCGTGCGCTTGAGAGACGCTCGCGCGCGGCGCGTTCGCCGATGGGCCGCGTGGCGGAGGCGGTACGTCCCTCAGCCGGTGCGGCAGCGCAGCTCGCGGATCTCCGCAGCGCCCAACGCCGAGTTGAGACGCTCGATCAGCTGGTCCGCCATCAGGTCGAGCTCCTGCGCCCAGACCGACGCCTCGCACGTCACCGTCAGGACCCCGCCGTGCTCGGCCGTCGGCCTGGCGGCCAGGGCTATTGCCGAGCCCGCTGTGCGCTCCCAGATCTCCTGGACGCGACCCAGAGTGCTCGCCGGAGCGAGCTCGCTGGTGAAGTCGTTCAGGGCTACGGACAGCGAGCGGGGGGCGGTTCTGCTCATGCCGCGAGCGCCTCCTGGAGGATCGCGCCGGGCGAGACGCGCAGACGGGTCACGCAGCCGTCGCCTGCGCCCGGGACGTGTCCGAGATCCGTCGTCGCGATCACGCTCTGACCGGCGAGCGACAGCTCGGCGGCCAGGAGCTCGCGGCGCTCGGAGTCGAGCTCGCTCATGACGTCGTCGAGCAGCATGACGGGCGTGCGGCGGCGCTCCGCCGCCAGCACGGCCCGCTCGCTGAGGAGCAGGGACAGCAGGGCGAGGCGCTGCTCTCCCTGCGAGCCATAGACGCGCAGCTCGCGCCCGTCGCGCAGAATCGCCAGCTCGTCCCGGTGCGGCCCATGGCTGGTGAACGCTCGCTCGAGATCGCCCGGCAGGCGCTGCTGCAGCTCGCTCACGAACTCCTGCTCGTCGGAGGCGTGCGACCGCGGGCGGTACTCGAGCGTGACCTCCCCGCTGCACCCGAGCTGTGAGGCCCGCTCGGTGAATGCTGCCGCGAGCAACGCCACCGCGTCCGCGCGCACGCGCTCCAGCACCAGGGCCTTGCCGGCGAGCTCGTGGTCCCACGTCGACAGGGTCGCCTGCGACGCGCGGCCGGCGCGGATGCCGCTGAGCAGGGCATTCCGTTGCGCCAGCACGCGCGAGTACTCGCGCCGCGTCTGCGCGCGTGCGGGCCAGATCGCCGCGACGAACTGATCGAGGTGTGCGCGCCGAAGCGTCGGAGCGCCTTTCACCAGCTCGAGACGGTCGGGCATGAAAACGCTCATGAGTGGCCTGTCCGGAACGTCGAGCAGCCGCTCGACCGCCGCGCCGTCGGCCGTCATGCGCTTGGTCGGCCGCGAGCCGTCGGCGAGCGCGCCGAAGCCGACACCCAGCTCGTGCTGGTCCGCTCCGTCGGCGATCCTCACCACTACGCGTGCAGCCTGAGCTCCGAAGCGCACCAGCTCACGCTCGTTGCGGGTGCGCGGCGAGCGAGCCGTGCACCCGAAGTACAGCGCCTCGAGCAGATTCGACTTCCCGGCACCGTTCGGTCCGTGGACCACCGTGAGACCCTGGCCGAGATGCGCTTCCGCACGGGCGTACGTGCGGAAGTCGCGTAACTGCACACCGACGATCCGCATGACATCACACGTTCAGGCGGATGGGCATGATCAGGTATACGAAATCGCCCGTGTCGGGTGATTCGATCAGGCCTGGCCGCAGCGGGCTGATCAGCTTGAGCGCGAGCTCGTCCGACTCGATGCTCTCCAGTCCGTCGCGCAGGAACTCGGGATTGAAGCCGATCTCGAACGGCTCCCCGTGGAACGGCACCGGTATCGACTCGCTCGCCTCACCCACGTCCGGTGTCTGGGCGGACACGGTGAGCGTGCCCTCGCTGAAGCTGAGCCGCAGGGGGGCGTTCTTCTGTGCGAGCAGGCTGATGCGGCGGACCACCTCGGTGAGCTCGCCGCTCGCCAGGCGAAGCTCGTGCTCTACCGACTCGGGCAGAAGCTGACGGTAGTTGGGGAACTGGCCATCTATCAGTCGTGAGGACAGGACGATGTCGCCGAGCTCGAAGATCACCTGGTTCTGCCCGACGCTCACCGCCACCGACTCGCTCGTACTCTGCTGGGCGATCCGCACGAGCTCCTGGAGCGCCCGCGCGGGCACGTTCGCCTCGAGGCTTCCGTCCAACGGCGAGTCGAGCGTGGTCTCCTTGACGCTCAGCCTGTAGGAGTCGGTAGCGACCATTCGCAGCTCCGTGCCCGACGCTGACATGAGGATCCCTGTCAGCACCGGACGCGTCTCGTCGCGCGAGGCAGAGCGGGCGACGCGGGATACCGTCTGCACAAAGGCGTCTGCCGGCAGGACGACGCGATTGTCCGCCGACGGCTTTGGAAGCGCGGGAAAGTCCTCTGCCCGAAGCGTGCGCAGGTGGAAGGTCGTGGGACCGCAGATCAACTCGACGTCCTGCTCGGCGCTCCTCAACTCCATCGTGAGCTGATCGGCCGGCAGCGAGCGGGCGACATCCAGCAGCAGGCGTGCAGGCAGGACCGCAGCGCCCGGGCGCGACACCTCTGCACGGAGGGGCACGCGCAGGCCGATCTCCATGTCGGTGGCGAGCAGCTCGGGCGGAGAATCGGCCGCGGCGGAGATCATCACTCCCGATAGAGCCTGAACGGCGCTGCGCGTCGACGCGACGCGTGTGACCGTCTGCAGTTGACCCAAGAGATCCGCGGCCGACAGCGACAACCTCACGACTGATCCTCCTTGGAGAAATAGAAGTCAGTAGGGGATGTAGACATGTGCATTTGGCTCTGGCTCTGAGGAATCGACAGGTCGGGCGGTTGATAGGCCTGTGTACGGCTGGGGGGAAGTCTCTCAGGCGGTGCGGTCGGGCGGCGGCGATGGTCTCACGGCCGTTCACACCCGAGGCTCTCGCACAGCTTCTCCACAGCCCGTCGGGATTCTCCGTCGGAGGCTATGCGGGCGGTGGTGCGCCGCCATGCGTGCAGGACGGTCGTATGATCGCGGCCACCGAACTGCCGGCCGATCGCCGGCAGCGACTCGCCGGTCAGCTCGCGTGCGAGGTACATGGCCAGCTGCCGGGGCCATGCCACGCGCTGAGTGCGGGTGGTGGAGAGGAGCTCGTCGGCGGACAGGCCGAAGTGCTCGCCCACTACCTGCTGGATCCGGATGATCGAGTGTCGGGTCGGCTGCTGACTCGTCTTCGCGGGAGGGTAGAGGCCATCGAGGACCTCGCTCGCCAGCTCCCCGGTGAGCGGACGGCCTGTGAGCGAGCCGAAGGCTACGACGCGGGTGAGCGCGCCCTCGAGGGCGCGAACGTTGGTGTCGATCCGCTGTGCGATCACGCCGAGTACAAGGTCGTCGGCGAGCTGGACTTCGTCGTGCTGGGCGCGCTTGCGGAGGATCGTCAGGCGTGTGGTCAGATCGGGTGGCTTGACGTCGGCCACCAGCCCGGCCTCGAAGCGCTCCCGAAGGCGGTCCTCGAGGGCCTGGAGATCGCGCGGAGGTCGATCGGAGGTGATGACGATCTGTCGACCACCGTCATGCAGTGCGTTGAACGTGTGGAAGAACTCCTCCTCGGTGCGGGTCTTGCGCTCGAGGAACTGCACGTCGTCCATGAGGAGGACGTCGATGTGGCGGAAGCGCGCCTTGAAGTCCTCGGTGTGTCTGCCACCGAGCGCGCCGAGGAACTCGTTCGTGAACGCCTCGCCCGTCGTGCAGCGCACGGTCAGACCGGGGCTGTGGGACAGAAGCATGCCAGCGATGGCACTGAGCAGATGCGTCTTGCCGACCCCGGGCGGGCCGCAGATGAAGAGCGGGTTGTACGCCTGCGCTGGCATTTCGGCGACGGTCAACGCGGCGGCGTGCGCGAGACGGTTGGAGTCCCCGATGACGAACTGGTCGAATGTGAGCTTGGGATTGCCGAGGGCGCCGCAAGGCGCGGGCAGGTCGATCGGTCCTCGGCGCCCGCCAGCGGTCGTGGCGTCCTCGGCTCGCCCGCCGTAGCCAGCGACCTGCGGGCGAGGGGGCTTGATCGGGCGGGCTTGCGAACGCTGGGCGGCGGGAGGGCAGGCGACGAGCTCGACCGCCGCGTGTGGCCCGAGGATGAGCTCGGCGCTGGCCTGGATCATGCGCCCGAAGCGGTCGTGGATCCAACCGCACGTGTGGGGCGGGGCTTCAACGAGCAGATGCTCGCCGGAGAGCTCGATGGGACGCAGCGGCGCCAGCCAGATGCGGTAGGTGGGCTCGTCGACGGCGAGCGCAAGCTCGGCCTGCACGCGCGACCATATGTGCTCGAGATCGCCGCTCACGGCAGTGTTTATCCGCTTCTCTCCCAGAGAAAGTGACGAGATACATCCAAGGAGGGCCCGCGGGGACCCGGTTCGGCGACTATACCCAACGCCCTGACGCGGACCTCTGGGGCTCGCCGCAATTGGCGGGAAAAATCGGCACGTGCTCGACGGTCCTATACTGCAGCCCAGCCACCGAGCGGCGTGGCACCCTCGTCGAGCACCCGCGAGGGATCGGACCACGGAGAATTGAGCGAATGAAGCGCACCTACCAGCCAAAGAAGCGCAAGCGGGCCAGGGCTCACGGCTTCCGCAAACGCATGAGCTCGCGCGCCGGACGGCTGACGCTCAAGCGACGGCGCGACAAGGGACGCAAGCGCCTCTCCACCTGAGCGTGACCGGCGCGGTGACACGGCGGTCATCAAATCACGGCCGCCTGTCGCGCAGCGCCGAGTTCGAGCGGGTCTACCGCCAGGGCCGCTCGACCGGCAACCGCTATCTCGTGCTCTACACGTTCGCGAATTCGTCGGCGAGCGGCCCGAGGCTTGGGCTCTCGGTCTCGCGAAAGGTCGGCGGCGCCGTCGATCGTAACCGCGTCAAGCGGCTGCTGCGCGAGGGGTTCGCGAAGTTCGAGCCGGATCTGGACCCGACCCAGGATGTGGTGGTTGTCGCCCGCCCGACCGTGCTGGATCTCGCCGAGCGGGAGGGCCTAGCCGGCCTCGAGGCCTCGCTCGCCGAGCTGATCGAGAAGGCGGGTCTGCGCGTCGGCGGCAGGCCGGCCGCAGAGGAGCAGACGTGAGCTCGGACACGGCCACGGACGCGAGAACCCCGTCCGCCTCACCGCTCGCCCGGCTCGCCCGGGGCGTGGCCATCGCACCGATCGTCGCCTACCAGCGGCTGATCTCGCCGGCGATCCCCAGGCGCTGCAAGTACGAGCCTACGTGCTCACGCTATGCGGTCGAGGCGATCCGGCGGTACGGCATACTTAGAGGTCTGGTGCTCGCGGGGTGGCGCCTGCTCAGGTGCAATCCGTGGAGCCACGGCGGATACGATCCGGTGGAGGCTCAGCGGGTTTTCAAGGTCGGTAATGAGACCGACGGCTGAGCGGCGCAGGTCAGGCGGCCGAGATCACGTGACCAGCCGCACCGCGCCAGGCGACCAGCCACCCACGACCACCGCCGGGAACGCGTAAGAGCACATGCCGATCTTCGCCACCAACTTCATCGAGAGCGCGTTCTCGCCGCTGATCAGCGCGTTCGAGTCGATCATGGTGTTCATCCACGCGCACCTCGTGGGCGGCAGCTGGGGGCTCGCAATCGTTGGCCTGACGGTGCTGATTCGCGCGATCCTGGTGCCGCTGACCTTCAGGCAGCTGAAGTCGATGCAGGAGATGCAGCGGCTGGCTCCGCAGATACAGGCGCTGAAAGAGAAGTACAAGGAGGACAAACAGCGCCAGCAGCAGGAGATAATGAAGTTCTACCAGGAGCACAAAATCAACCCTTTGGCATCCTGCCTGCCGCTGGTGCTTCAGATCCCGGTCTTCATCTCCCTGTTCTACATGCTGCGGACCGACCTGAAGCTCGACATCTGCGGACCGCAGCTGAAGGCTTACTACTCGGACAAGCTCGGGCACCTGGTCGTGCACAACAGCCAGATCCCGCAGAGCAAGGTCCATCTGGCGAACGGGACAGTCGTCAAAGGGCTCTCGGAAATCAACTGCTCGCTCGTCGCTCCGCACTCGGCCAAGTTCCTGTTCCTGCCCGACATCACCGAAAAGGCCACCGGTGTCGCGTTGATCGTCCTTATCGCGCTCTACGTCGGCTCACAGATCTTCTCCACGCTCGTCGCGACCGCGACAGCCGACAAGAACCAGCGCCGGCTGATGCTCCTGCTGCCCGTCGTGTTCGTCGTGATTCTCTACCGCTACCCCGCAGGATTGCTCGTGTACTGGATCACCAGCAACCTTTGGACGATCGGGCAGCAGTATCTGATCAAAAGCCGAATGCCGCCGCCACCTACGCCGGCGGCCGTCAAGAGTGCCCCGAACGGCAAACCGCAGCGAACTTTGAAGCCGGCGCTCGCCGGCGGAGGTGTCGCGGATACGGGCCCGAACGGCAGGACCGGCGCGGCCCCGCCCCGACCGCCCCGCAAGAAGAAGAAGCGATCGGGCAGACGGCGATGAGCGAGAGCGGCGGGAACGGGAGCGGCAGCACGGAGGTGGAGGATCTCGACCCGGCCGAGGCGCTGGAGGAGTTGCTGGAGGAGATCGTGGAGGGCCTGGGGCTCGACGTGGACATCGAGGTCGAGGAGGCGGGCGACGTTCTGAGCGGCCGCCTGACCGGCGAGGATCTCGGCCTCTTCATCGGTCGCCACGGGCAGACGATCGAAGCCGTACAGCACCTGGCGCAACGGATCATCTTTCCCGACGGTCCCTCGCCGGTTCGTGTCGTGATCGACGCCAACGGCTACCGCGAGCGGCGCGCCGCCGCACTGCGCGCGGAGGCGGACGAGGCGGCGGACGAGGCGCTGCGCTCGGGCGAGCCCGTCGAACTCGACCCCCTGCCGCCGCTGGAGCGACGCGTGGTTCACGAGTACCTGCGCGAGCGCGGAGATGTGGAGACACACAGCGAGGGAAACGAGCCGGAGAGGTATCTCGTGATCTCGCCAGCGGGACCGCAGTAGCTCTCCGAGTGTTTCACGTGAAATCCCCCTAACCAGCCAGGGCTCGGGGCGAGGCCATGGAGACAGATGACGGCCTCCCGGCGGCGCTTTCGCTGTTGGCCACGAAGTGGGGACTGCGAGCGCACCAGCGCGAGCAACTGGCTGCTCTCCTGGAGCAGCTCGTGCTGGATGGCCGCGCCCCCACGAGCGTTCGCGAGCCTGCCGTCGCGGTGGACACGCACCTCGCCGACTCGCTCGTGGCGCTCGACATCGCCCCCGTGCGCGACGCGGCGACGATCGCCGACCTCGGCTCAGGCGCGGGCTTTCCAGGCCTGCCGTTGGCGATCGCCCGCGCCGATTGCGAGGTGCGCCTGTTGGAGAGCCAGGGCCGTAAGTGCGCCTATCTGGAGGATGCGATCGCGCGCGCCGGCATTCGGAACGCCCGTGTCGTATGCGCACGCGCCGAGGATTGGCAGGAGGGGTTGGGTGCGAACGACGTCGTTACCGCTCGGGCGGTGGGTCCCCAACCGATGGTGCTCGAGTACGCCGCGCCGCTGTTGCGCCTGGAGGGGATGCTTGTGGACTGGCGAGGAAGGCGGAGTGCTGGCGAGGAGCGGGATGCCCTGCGGGCCGCCGAGGAGCTTGGGCTGGCGCCGGTTGGCATCGAGAGGGTGCGGCCGTTCGCCGGCGCTCGCGACCGACACCTACACCTATACGTGAAGGTGCGAGAGACGCCAGCGAGGTTCCCGAGACGCGCCGGAATCGCGCGTAAGCGCCCGCTCGGAGGCTGAGGGACCGCGCAAAATGGAGCCTCGCCGAGCTCGGGCGTCGCTGTCCGGCCGCGATCGACGCTAGCTTCCAGTCGGTGGGCACCGTTTACGCGATCGCGAACCAGAAGGGCGGGGTGGGCAAGACGACCACCGCCGTCAACGTGTCCGCGTGCATCGCGGAGGCCGGTTACAGCACGCTGCTCGTCGACGTGGACCCTCAGGCGAACGCCACCGTCGGCCTGGGTATCGACCGCACGCACGCACCGGGCCTGTACGAGGTCCTCACGGGCGAGGCCGAGGCGCCGGAGGCCCTGACCGACTCGCCCATCGCCGGACTGCAGGTCCTCCCCGCAGGCGCCGGCCTCGCGGGCGCGAACGTCGAGCTCCCCCGCATCGACGGGTTCGAGCAGCGCCTGCGACAGCGCCTGGAGCCGCTCAGGGACCGATTCGAGTACATCCTGCTCGACTGTCCCCCCTCGCTCGGTCCGCTCACGGTGAGCGCGCTCGTCGCCGCCGACAAGGTGATCGTGCCGGTTCAGACGGAGTACTTCGCGCTCGAGGGCCTCGCGGGGCTGCTCGAGACCCTCGAGCTGGTGCAGCGTGAGTCGAACCCTCGGCTGACGGTCGCCGGGATGCTGCTCACGATGCACGACGGACGGACGCGGCTGGGACGCGACGTGGAGCGAGAGGTGAGAGCGCACTTCCCCGAGCTCGTCTTCGACACGGTGATCCCGCGCAACGTGAGGGTCGGCGAGGCGCCGAGCTACGGACTGCCGGTGACGCACCACGACCCTCACAGCGCCGGCGCCGGCGCCTATTTCGAGCTTGCGAAGGAGGTGGCCGCACGTGGCTAGGATTTCTATGACCGGAATCGCGCCAATGACTGGAATGGTGACGCGCCAGGCAAGGAGGGCCGCATGAGCCCTCCGCGCCGAGGCATGGGCAGGGGGCTGGAGGCGATCCTCTCAGCCTCGCCGGTGATCGCCAGAGCGAGCCAGGAGGAGCTCCGCGAGCTACCCGTCGACCTGATCTCGCCGAATCCGAACCAGCCTCGCAGGCGCTTCGACGAGGACACGCTCGCCGCGCTGGCCGGGTCACTTGGCGAGCGGGGCGTGCTTCAGCCTGTTCTCGTACGCCCGAAGGCAGGAGGCACCTACGAGCTCGTCGCCGGCGAGCGCCGCTGGCGGGCGGCGCGGATGGCGGGGCTCGACGCGATACCCGCCCTCGTGCGCCCGCGTGCTGACGCCGAAGCGCTCGAGCTCGCGCTGATCGAGAACATGGCCCGCGAGGACCTCAACCCGATCGAGGAGGCGCGCGCCTGCGCCGCGCTCGTCGAGGAGCTCGGGCTCACGCGCGAGGAAGTGGGACGACGCGTCGGTCGAGGGAGGGTGGCGGTGACGAACCTGATGCGTCTGCTCGATCTCCCGGACGACGTGATCGAGCTCCTCGAGGAAGAGGCGCTGAGCGAGGGCCACGGACGCGCATTGCTGCTTGCCGATGATCATCAGACGCGACGGAGCCTGGCAAGGGAGGCTGTGGCGGACGGCTGGTCGGTACGCGTAACCGAAGCGAACGCGCGCAGGAGCAACGGCGGCGACGGGACGGCGGGCGCATCGGTCGCCCGCAGGCGCAGGGCGCCGGTCGCGCTCCACCCGGACGCCGAGGAGGTGGCCCGTGAGATCGCCGAGGCCCTTGGCGAGGCGCTTCGCGCCGAGGTGCATGTACGGCCCACGCGCGACGGCGGCTACCGGGCGGAGCTCTCCTTCGCGACGCCCGAGGAGGCGATCGAGCTGGCTCGCAGCCTGAGGGCTGGCACGCCGGCGTGAGCTGGCAGCCGGGCCCCGTGGCATCGTCCTCGGCGGCGAGAGAGGCCTTGACGAAGCCAAAGCGGCTTGACACGGGTCATCCCGGACCGCCTGGGAGACCCCCGAGCAGCCAGCCAACGTGGCGAATCGGGGGCGATAAGATGGCCGTCTGGCACAGGCCCCTTCGTGTCACTCCGGGCGATTAGCTCAGCCGGTTAGAGCGCTTCTCTGATAAGGAAGAGGTCCCTGGTTCGAGTCCAGGATCGCCCATTTCGTCACCCGGCGCTCGCGAGCCGCCGGTAGCGGCCGGGGGGCTGGCCACGGTGCCTCGCGAATGCGCGGTTAAAGGCGTACTCGGACGTGTAGCCGACCTCGCGGGCGATCGCCTCGACCGTGTCGGTCGAGTACTTCAGCCGCTGCGCCGCGAGGTGCATGCGCCAGCGCGCGAGGTACGTCAGCGGTGGCTCGCCCACGACCTCCGCAAACCGCCGCGCGAGCGTCGCGCGCGAGACATGGACCTCGCGTGCGAGCGACTCGACCGTCCACGGCTCGGCCGGCCGCTCGTGCAGGGCGGCCAGGACCCGCGCCAGCGACGGATCACGCAGCGCACGCAACCACGACGGCGGCTCGCCGTCGACCTGGCGGTCGAGCCAGCGACGGATCACCGCGATCAGGAGCGTGTCGAACAGCCGCGCCGCCGCCGCGCGGGAGCCGGGGCGGCGCGCGCCGACCTCCATCGCCAGCAGCTCGACGATCGCCGTGACGTCGCGCCCGGCCACCGGATCGACGGGCACGTGGATCACCGGCGGCAGCATGCCCATGAGCGGCTCGCCCACGTCGAGGTCGTAGTCGAACGCCGCACACACGAAGGTCGTCGCCGCGCCCGATGCGCCCAGCGTGAGGTCGCCGTCCGGCGTCATCAGCCGCTCCTTCGTCGCGCGGTTGAACGGAACGCAGCGGCCATCCGGCTCGGATGACAGGCGGTGCCTGGCGCCGGCCGGCAGCAGAACGACATCTCCGGGCATCAGCTGCAGCGGCTCGCTGTCGGCCACGCGAAGCCACGCCGTTCCGGACGTGATCGCGTGGAACACCGCGCCCGGGAGCTGCGGGACGTCGAGACCCCACGGCGCGCGCGCGCGCACGCTCGCCATCAGCGCCCCGCTGACACGGCTGAGGTCGAGCACGGCGGAGAGGGGATCCATCAAAGAGACGATAACCGTCCCGACCGGTCAGAACCAGGGCGTGAGACGATTGGACAAGAATTGGCGGGCCTGGGTCATTCAGATCGATGCCGGTGCGACGTACGATTCTGCGATGTCAGGGCACCACCGTCGGCAACTCACCCCGAAGTTCTCCGTTTCCGTGCCGTGCCGCCGCCCGCGGGCGAGTGGCTCTCTTTCCGTCGCGGATCCAGATGAAAGGAAAAGGCTCAAGTGACAACGATCCCAACGTACGCAGACCAGAGAAATGACGTGAACGCCGGGTTGGCAGCGCAGGCGCCGGCCGAGGTGTTGGAGGGATTCGGGCGCGTGGTCGCCGAGCAGGCCGCGGTGGATTACGCGGCGCGGGCACCAAAGGTCGGCGATAGCGCTCCCGACTTCGCGCTGCCCAACCAGCTTGGGCGCCAGGTGTCGCTGTCCGACGAGCTCGAGCAGGGACCGGTCGTTCTCATCTTCTACCGCGGCGAGTGGTGCCCGTACTGCAACATCATGCTGCGCACCTACGGGCTGCGCGCCGCAGACTTCTCAGAGCGTCGCGCCAGGCTCGTGGCCGTGTCACCGCAGACACCGGACAACTCGCTCACGATGGCCGAGAAGCACAGCCTCGAGTTCCCGGTCCTGTCGGACGAGGGCGGCGAGGTGATCGGCACGTACGGGCTCAAGTACGACGTCGACGGCCAGTCGCGCGAGCTGTTCGAGGCAATCGGCAACGACCTGGCCAAGTTCAACGGCGAGGGACGCTGGATCCTGCCCGCTCCGGCCGTGTTCGTGATCGACGGCGAGGGGATCATCCGCTTCGCGCGGGTGAGCGGCGACTTTACCCAGCGCGTGGAGCCGGACGAGGCGCTCGCCGCACTCGACTCGCTCAACAGCTGAATCATCCGCCGGGCGGGAGTGCCGCTCTGCCCAGCTCCTCGGACGGGCCCAGCCCGTCCGTCGCGCGATCACCCTCCCCGCCCATGCCCCACAAGATGACTCCCGACGAGATCCGCGCCTTCCTCAACCACGGCACACGCACGGCCAAGCTCGCTACCAGCGGGCCCGGCGGACAAGCGCACGTGATGCCGGTGTGGTTCATGCTCGACGGCGAGGAGTGAGTTCACGACATGGGGCGACTCGGTCAAGGGCCGCAACCTCCGCCGAAATCCGCGGGCGGCGGTGGTCGTCGACGAGGCGGTCGCTCCGTACGCGTTCGTCCATATCCGTGGCCGCGTCACGCTGAGCGAGGACCTCGACGAGCTGCTGCGCTTCGCGACGGCGATCGGCGGCCGGTACATGGGCGCCGACCGAGCCGAGGAGTTCGGCCGCCGAAACGCCGTGCCGGGCGAGCTGCTCGTGCGGCTCCGTCCGGAGCGTGTGATCGCGCAAGCGGACGTCGCTGGCTAGTGCTTACGGTTAGGCGAGACGCTTACTGCCCTGGGGGTTCCAGCGCGCCGCGAACTACCGCATCCAGGGCGCAGGCGACTCGGTCGCGATCGGCGACCTCAATGGCGACCGACACCCCGACCTCGCCGTCGGCAGCTTCCAGCACGATGGGGTATCGGTGCTGCTCGGCCGCGGCAAGGGCAGATTTCGGCACGCCCTCAAGTATCGCGCCCACGGCTACCCGGCGTCGGTCGCGATCGGCGATCTGAACGGCGATGGGCGGCCCGACCTCGTCGTCGCCAACGTCGCATCGCACGACGTATCGGTGCTGCTCGCGCGGCGACCGTGACGGGCGCGCGGGCGCCACGGCGCCCGGCACGAACCCGCCGCGGGCGTTCGCAGCAACGCACCTCTCCGATGGCTTCGGAGCGCCACGGCGCCTTGCGGCTCGAGCTAGGCCTCGGCTGCTCCGGCGCGTCGTGGAAGCGTGAACCACACGGTCTTTCCACGCGACGACGGCTCTACGCCCCAGGTGTCTGACATCGCCTCGACGATGAGCAGTCCGCGTCCGGTTCGGTCGGTGGGTGTGGGGGACTGACGCGTTGGACGGCCATGTCCCGCGTCACGCACTTCGACGCGAATCTGGCGGTGAGCGTCGTCGATCGCGAGCTCGAAGCCGGTCTGCGCGTGTTGGACGCAATTCGTGGCGAGCTCGCTTGTCATCAGCTCTGCGGCATCCAGGACCTCTCGCGCCTGACCGCGCAGAACATCACGCACGAATAGCCGCGCAGCCGGCACGGACTCGAGGTGGCAGCCGAATTTACGAACTCTCGTCACGGCTCGATGGGCAGTACGTCGGACAGGCCGGTCAGCTCGATCACACGTCTGACCGCCGGGGATGGAGCTCGCAGCTGCACCGCCTGCACCTTCGCGGCGGCTCCGATCAGCGCCGATATGCCGGCGCTGTCCATGAACCGCAGGCCGCTGAGATCGAATATGAGCCGCTCGGGGCGATCGGCGGTGATCGAAGCAATGGTCGACTCCAGCGACTCCACGTTCGAGCTGTCGAGTTCGCCCGAGAGGGTGATCAGCGGTGTGCCCATCGTGTCGACCCGGGTGTCGATCAGGACCTCCGCAGCGCGATCTCCCGTCAGTTCTCCCACTGGATCACCACTATCGCCGTGTCGTCGTTGTGGTCCGTGGAGGCGAGGCCGCGCGTGAGCGTCTCGACTAGATCTTCAGGTGCAAGGCGCTGTCCGGTTGCCGTCTGGCGCAATCGTGCCAGGCCGGCATCGAGAATCTCCGTCCGCCTCTCCACCAGACCGTCGGTGAAGGCTACCAGCGTCGACTTCGGCGCGACCGACACGGTCGTCTCCTCATAGTCAGCTTTACGCACCACGCCAATTGGGACGTTCACCTTGAACTTCACATACTCACCGTTCCCGCCGTCTATCAGCAACGGTGCGATGTGACCGGCGCTGGCCATCGTCAATGAATGGGCCTCGACGTCGATCAGCGCACACAGCACGGTCGCGAAATAATCGTGATCGTCGCTGTTGACGAAGTCCGAGAGCTTCGCCAAGACCGTCGCCGGCCTGCATTCCTCCGCGGCGTAGGCGAGTGCGGCGTGTCGCAGAAGCGCCATCGTGGTCGCCGAGTGCAGTCCATGGCCGGAGACGTCACCGATCACGAGCAGCACCCGTCGATCGTCGGCAGCGACGACGTCGTACCAGTCGCCGCCGACGTCGATGCCGGATGCCGCCGGTATGTAGCGCGCGCTCACCTTCAATCCGCTGAACTCGGGAAGCGCGTCCGGCAACAGCGCATGCTGGAGCGTCTGAGCAATGCCGCGCTGCTCGGTGTACATCTGATGGTTTTCGGCGGCCACACGATCGAGAACGCCGGTCAGCTGCTCGGCATACTGCCTGCGTCGGGCAAGCCGATCGGTCATCAGCGCCGCTGCAAGCGAGATCACCACACCGACAGCGACGATGATCCAGGGGAGGCTCTCAAAGAACGTGCCGCCGAGCGGTCCGTTCGGGGTGACAACCAGTGTGAACGCGCTGTCCCCGAACGGCACCGACTGTGAAGCCTGCCGACCCCTTATCGGGAAGTGGTGCAGGCTGGTCACCACGAGCTGTGCCTGGCTGTGGGTACGGCCGAGGTACACCGCGTAGTTGAGGTCTGAGAAGGCGGAGTTGCGCGCGAGCGCGGACCGCCTGTCCCTGGGGAGGGGATTTTCGGCATACACGGCGAACCCGTGCGTGCTGCCCGGAGTGCTGAACTCAAACCCGAGGCTGGGACTGGGGGAGCTCAGCACGCCCGTGATGTTCAGCAGCTGAGAGCGTTCGGCGTGTGCGAAGAACCTACGTGCCTGTTCGGGCAGCGACGCCAATGTCGGCGCGACGCCCACCACGGCGGTGGGCGCCGGTCGGGACGTCCCCAAACGCCAAAGCGAAGCCGACGCGAATTGGCGACCGGGACCCACGTATGGAGCCATGAACAATTGGAACCGCCGCCGGTCGCCGCCGGTTGCATCCGCCAGCTCGGCGGCCGACGCCAACGGCGTCTGAATAGAAGGAACAACGGCTGTCAGCACGGAGCTGACCTCCCGCGCACGCAGGCGTAACAGCCGGCTCTCGTTGCGGTCATACAGCCGCAGGGAGGTCAAAGCAAAGCCCGCCGTCACGACCAGCCCGAGGAAGAACGCCACGATCGCCACACGTGACGGCCTCCACCGCCAAACCGATCTGCCGGCGGTCGGGGGAGAAGAGGTCCTCCACCCGGGGTCTCGCTTCGTTTCCTGGTCCTCGCGGGACGGCCCCCCGGCCGCCACCGGCGCACGACTACCCATCGCGAGCATCGCCTGAGCCCATACCGGTGGTTAGGTTATCTGTGCGGTTGCAGATTCGGTCGAGCCGGGCGAACGCTCGCCGTGCGCTGCGGGCTCAGCGGCGGCCGGGAACGGCTGCGACCTGCTCGCCGACGGAGGGACGGTATGACGATCCGCGGGTTGCTGCCAGGTAGACAGCGCAGAGCGCCGCGGCGAGGACGAAGGGGAGCCAGTCGCCGGTCACACCGGCGATCGCGCCGCCGGCGGCAGGCCCTATCACGGCGCCCATCGCCCACGCGGCGTTCATCAGTCCGAACGCCAGTCCCTGCATGAGGCCGACACGGTCGGCGCCGTCGGCGATCAGCGCGAGCGCGGGAGTGAACAGAGCTCCATAGGAGACCGACGCGATCACCAGCAGCGGCGCGTACACGAGCGGCCGTCCCGCGAATGAGAGCACGAGCGAGGCGAGCACGCCGACGCCAAGCGCGACGCGTACCGGCAGCAACGCCCCGCGGCGGTCGCTCAACCGCCCGATCAACGGAGATCCGGCCGCCTCCAGGCCAGCGCTGAGCAGCCACAGCGCGCCGATCGCGGTGGCGCCCCAACCGACCGCAGCGAGGTGCAGCGGCGCGAGCACGGAGAGGTTCCCCTCGAGCACGGAGGCGATCGACATCAGTGCCAGCCCGCCCACGAAGCGCCTGTTGCCAAAGGCTCGAGCGAGCCTCCCCGCAGACGGCATCTGCGGGGGCGGGCTGACGAGGCGAAACGTCCAAGCTGCGAGCAGCACGGCCAGGCCGCCGAGCGCCGAGAAGATCGCGGCGCGTCCGAGGAGCGCCGCCGCGGCCCCCACCACCGGGCCGAACAAAGCGCCCGCGACGGCTGCTCCCATCGCGGCCCCAATCACTTCGCCGCGCCGCTCGCGAGGCGCCGCCGCGAGCAGCCATGCGAAAGCCCCCGACCAGGTGAAGGCGCTGCCCATTCCCTGGAACAGGCGGGCGGCGAAGAGGACCGGAAAGCTGCCGGCAAACGCGAATCCGACGCTCGAGAGCCCCATCAGCGCGAGCCCCACGAGCACCGCGCGACGGGGGCCGATCCGGACCGCCGCAAAGCCGCCCGGAAGCCCGCCGAGCAGAGCGCCTGCGGCGTAGGCCGCCACCAGCGTGCCGGCCCCTGACTTCGAGAGCCCGAATTCGTGTGCGAAGCGCGGCAGTAGCGGCGTGAGTGCCGCGTACAGCATCGTGTCGACGAATACGAGAACCCCGGCGAGCAGCAGCAGTCGGCGCATGCGGGCCACGCTACCAACGCCCAGCCGCCCCGATGCACCGGCAGTGAGGACTGGGGGAGTAACGTGCTCGGCGATGAGCGCTGCTAACGCGGAGACCCTGACGCGGGTCAGCGAGCTGCTGCACGAAGTGGCGGACACACATCACCGCGTCTACAGAATCGTCGACGGAGCCGATGACGACTGGGCCTCCTGGTACTCGAACTGGCTGACGACGCTCTCGGAGCTGCCGGACCTGCTCGGCGCGTCACCGCCCCGCAGCGAGGTCACCTTCATGCTCGTCACTCTTGACAAGGAGTTCGCCGAACAAGGGGCCGACGAGCCGTGGGAGCGCTACTACGCCCGGCGGCTCGTCGAGCACTTCACCCCCTGACCGAAACGTCTGCGCCCCGAAGCTCCGTTAGACCGTGGGCTCGGATGTGCGGGAGGCCGGGAGCGCTGGTGCGGCGTCGTCCACCGCCACGGCGTCGCCCGTGCCAACCTCGAGAGCTGCCCGCGCGGCCGCCAGCGCCTCGTCGAGACGCTCGCGCTCGGCGCCATCGGTCGCAGACTCACGGCGGGTCTCGGCCCCCGACACCAGCCCCTGGAGCACGTCGATCGGCAGCGGGAAGACGATCGTCGAGCTCTGGTTGCCGCTCACCTCGGTCAGCGTTTGGAGGTAGCGCAGCTGGATCGTCACCGGGTTGCGGCTGATCACATCGGCCGCATCGTTCAGGCGTGCCGCGGCTTGAAACTCGCCCTCGGCGTTGATCACCTTCGCGCGCCGCCCCCGCTCGGCCTCCGCCTGGCGCGCCATCGCGTGCTGCATCCTCTCCGGGATCTCCACATCCTTGATCTCGACCGTGGTGACCTTCACGCCCCACGGCTCGGTCTGATCGTCGATGATCTGCTGGAGGTGCTCGTTCAGGCGCTCGCGCTCGGACAGCAGCGCGTCGAGCTCCGCCTTGCCGAGCACCGATCGCAGCGTCGTCTGAGCGATCTGTGAAGTGGCCGTCAGAACGTCCTCGATCTCCAGTACCGACCGCGTGGAATCGATCACCCGGTAGTACGCCACCGCGGTCACGCGCGCGGGCACGTTGTCCCGCGTGATGATCTCCTGTGCCGGTATCTCGAGCGTGACCGTGCGAAGGCTCACCCGCACCATGCGATCTATCGCGGGCATCAGGAAGATCAGCCCGGGACCGCGCTGGCTCGTCACGCGCCCGAGACGGAAGACGACGCCGCGCTCGTACTCGCGCAGCACGCGCACGGACACGCCGGCGAGCACGAGCGCGGTTACCGCAAGGCAGATCAGCACGATCGCGAACGCGAGAATCATCCGATCAGCTCCCACTCCTCCGCTCGACGCACCGACAACGTCAGGCCGCTGACCCGTTCGACCACGACGGCGTCGCCCTCGTGAAGCGCCTCTCCGTCGCTCGCCGCCAATTCGTGCCGGGCGCGCCAGAGCGCGCCGTCGATGAACACATGGCCGCCGGGCTCACTCCAGCGGCGTACGACCCCTACCCGGCCGCACAGGGCCTCGGCCCCCGCCTGGATGCGTCCGCGCCGCGAGCCGGCCGCCTTGCGGGTCGCCAGCAACGCCCAGCCGACCGACGCTGCGCCGAGCCCCACGCCAACCGGTACCGCGAGCGCCGCTCCGCCCCCCAGTGCGGCGATGACGATGATCCCGCCGGCGATCAGAGCTACACCACCGGCCACGCCGAGCGCCGCGCCGGGCAGGTGGGCCTCGGCGACCACGAGCAGGGCACCAACGAGGAGCAGCGCAAAGCCGAGCGCAGTCATCTGAAGTCTCCCCCCGATGATACGCCGTGGGCAGTGAACGTTGATAGCTTTGGAAGGACAGGCCCGGCGACGGGCCGGGCCATGAGGGGAAGGGGGTCGGCATGGCCGACCGAGTGCTCTTCATCAGCTGGGCCACACCTGTTCGTGGACGCGAGGAGCGTGGCCTGGAGGTGTTCAACGAGACGATGGGCCTCTACGGGCGGATGCAGCAGGACGGCCGCATCGAGAGGTTCGACGTGGTCCTGTTGGGCCCGAGCGGCGAGCTTGGCGGCTACATCGAGCTGCACGGCTCGGCCGAGCAGCTTGCCTCCGTCCGCGAGGACGAGGAGTTCCAGCGCAACATCGTCGAGGCCAGCCTCATAGTCGATGGCTTGCGCCACGCCGAAGGTGTCACCAACGAGGAGATCGCACGCCAGATGGCGCTCTATCAAGAGGCCGTCGCGCACGTGCCCCAGACCACCTGACACGCGACCCGGATCCCGCCGGCGCCCTCTCCCGGTGGGGCGCCGGGATCCGCTGCTGTTAAATCCGCCGCTGGGGAGGGTATCTGTGTGCGTCATGCATCTCCCTCCGCGCGATCCCCAAATCGAGGCGCACATCGAGTCGATCTCACACCGAACCGGGCCGGAGAGCGATCGGCTCGTGGCGGCGATGGTTCACTGCTGCTGGCCCGGAGGCTCAGGTGACCGTACCGAGCTCGTGGGGCTCGAGTGGGTGCGCCGCTGGGGACCGGGGCGCGTTGGGCTCATTCCCCTGGCGTGCTCGTGCGCGGCCGGTCGCTGCCGGGTCTGCAACTGACCGGCGCTCACCGACGGCTCATCGCTCGAGGAGCGCGGAGGCAGCACGTTCGATCGTGCCCCCGAGCCTGCTCCAATCGCGTCGTAGGGTGGCACCCACGAACACGTCGGTGTGGTGGCGTCCCGCCACGATGCACGCGAGCTCTCTGTAGGGGTTGCCACCGATGTGCGAGAGATAATCGTCCACGACGCACGAGCCCGACGCGTGGGCGAAGCGCACGTTTTCGGCGGCCGCGATCGTTCTCACGTTGCGATCGCCCTCACCCCGGTTGCGCGTGGTGCGGAAGTGAGCCCAGCCGGCCAGCACCTCCGTCCCTTGGCGGGGCGTGGCGTTGAGATAAGCCGCGTACAGACCGTGGCGGTCTCGTTGTGCGGCGGAGACGGTGCCCCTGTCACCGGGGATCGTCCTCCACCCGGCCGGGTAGAAGAGCGTCGCACTGCGCGATGCTGTCGTCGCGCTCACCCAGCCAGTCGGCACGCTTCCGGTCGGCTGCGGCAACGAGAGTCCGCTCTGCGCACGCGAGCCGGATGATCTCGATACCGATGAGAGGACTGCGAGCGCGACTGCGCCCAACAGCAACGCAGCCGCCACGCCCGCCCGCCACCTGCGCAGGGATGCGCTAGATGTTCCCATCGCCGTCGCTCGGACCGCCGTTGTTGTCAGCGTCCTGGTCGCCGGCGTTGCCCTGAGGGATCCCGGCGCTTTCGGGGGTTGGCGTCGCCGCCTTGGTTTCGGTAGGCGCGGGCGTCGCTTCGTGAGGCGCAGGCTTCGCTTCGCGAGGCGCGGTCTTAGCTTCGGCAGGGGCGGGCGTCGCTTCGCGAGGCGCAGGCTTCGCTTCGTGAGGCGCAGGCTTCGCTTCAGGCGCCGAAGCTCTCGCGGCGCTCGTTTCAGGAGGCGATGCCTTCGTTTCCGGAGGCCGGCTCGGCGCCGGTGGCGCAGGGCGCCGCGTGGTCGTCGTCCGCGCCGGCCCGCTCGCGGGCGCCTGCGCGGCGGGAGCGTTGCTGTGCGCCACCGGCGGCGCTGAGCCCGTGGGCTGGGTCGAGCTGGCGCTCGATCCTCCGCAGGCACCGATCACGAGCGCCAGGCCGGCGCCGGCAATCACCGGAAGTATCGGTGCACGAAGTCTGCTGGTGAACATGGCTTCCTTGGTGTGGGTAGATAAAAGTCGCGATCGCTCCCTCTTCGAGGGCACGACCCGCGCGTGAGGCGTTTACACGAATCGAGACGCGCCCCGGCACGGAATCTTCCTAAACGGCGGGTAATTGTTCGACCCGAGTCACCAGGAGAGCCCGCCACGGAGGAGTGAAACGCGAGCTCGCCCGCTGATCGCGCGAACCCGCTAGGCGCGAACCCGTTCTCCCTTGGGGTCCAGCAGCGGCTCGCGCGCGACCTCGCCCGCGACCCACCGACCAAAGATGTCGACCTCCACTGCGGCGCCGACCGGAACCTCGGCCGGAAGGTACGCGTAGGAGATCGAGCGCTCTACCGTGTAGCCGTAACCGCCGCTCGTGACCCGGCCGGCGATCTCGCCATCGATCCGCACGGGCTCGTTGCCGAGTGCTACCGACCGGGGATCCTCGAGGACGAGGCAGCGCAGGCGCTTGCGCGCTTGCACGGGCTCCTCGCCTGCGCCGACCCCGAGGGCCGATGCACCCAGGAACCCGCCCTCCTTCTTCACGGCGAAGCCGAGCCCCGCCTCATAAGGAGTGTCATCCGGCGTGATGTCCGCCGCCCAGACCCGGTAGCCCTTCTCGAGGCGCAGCGAGTCGATCGCACGGTAGCCCCCGGCGAGCAGTCCGTGCGCGCGCCCCGCATCCCACAGCGTGGTCCAGAGGCCGGCCCCGTACTCGGTCGGGCAGTAGAGCTCCCAGCCGAGCTCACCTACGAAGGTGACCCGCAGGGCCCGCACCGGAACATCGCCGATCGGAAGCTCGCGCATGTGCATGTAGCCGAAGTCGAGTGGATCGTCGGTCAACGGAGAGAGGATGTCTCGCGCCCGCGGTCCCCACACGGCGAAGCACGCCCACCGCGCGGTGACGTCCGAGCAGCGCACGCTGCCATCCGCCGGCGCATGGCGGCGGATCCAGCTCAGGTCATGGTTGCCGAATGCGGTGCCTGTGACGATCGAGAACAGCTCCTCCTCGACGCGCGTGACGGTGAAATCGCACTCGATGCCGCCGCGGCTGTTGAGCATCTGCGTGTAGGTGATCGCGCCGATGTCTCGGGCAACGCGGTTGCCGCACAGGCCTTCGAGAAAGTCAGCGGCGCCCGGTCCCGCGATCTCGAGCTTCGCGAACGACGACTCGTCGAACAGGCCGGCGCGCTCGCGCGTGGCCCTGTGCTCGGCGCCGATCGCGGGCGACCAGTGCATCCCCGCCCAGCCGCGCGGGCGCAGCGCCTCATCTCCAGCCGCCGCATTCGCCTCATACCAGTTGACGCGCTCCCACCCGGACTTCTCGCCGAAGGCAGCCCCGTGGCCGGTGTGCCATGGGTAGGCGCTGGACGTTCGCAGCGGGCGGCCGGCCTGGCGCTCGTGTCCGGGGTAGCGGATGTCGTAGTAGGTCTCATAGACCTCCTTGGCGCGCTTCAGGGTGTAGCTCGGAGAGGTGAATTGGGACCCCGCCCCGCCGAAGCGGCGAATGTCCATCTCCCAGACATCCATCGAGGGCTCGCCGTCGAGCATCCACTCGGCCATCACGCGCCCGATGCCGCCCGCCCCGGCGAGGCCGTGGGCGCAGAAGCCGGCGGCAACGAACAGGCCGCGCACCTCGCTCTCTCCGAGGCAGAACTCGTTGTCGGGCGTGAACGCCTCCGGCCCGTTGATCAGGCGAGTGACGGTGATCTCGTTCATCACGGGCACGCGCTTGGAGGAGTTGGTCGCGATCTCCTCGAAGCGGCCCCAATCCTCCTCGAGCAGCCGGCCGTTGAAGTCGGCGGGAATCGCATCCAGAAGGTGCTCGTCGAGCGCCCACGGCGCGGAGTCGCGCTCGTAGCCGCCCATCACCAGGCCGCCGCCCTCCTCGCGGAAGTAGATGAGCAGGTCGGGGTCTCGGAGCGTCGGCAGATGAGTCCACTCTCCGCCCGCGACGCGGTCGCGGAACGGCTGCGTGACGAGGTACTCATGTGCGAAGGGAACGATCGGCACACGAACGCCGGCCATGCGCCCGAGCTCGGCGGCGAACATGCCGCCAGCGTTGACGACGATCTCGGCCTCGATCGGGCCCCACTCGGTCTGCACGCCGCGCACGCGTCGCTGCGCGGGACCGTCGTCAACGTCGATGCCGGTCACGCGCGTATGCGTGAACACTCGACAGCCGCCCTCCCGCGCTCCATCGACGAGCGCAGTGGTCAGGAGCGATGGATCGAGATATCCGTCGCTGGGCAGGTAGGAGGCGCAGCGCACGCCGTCGCCGCTCATCAGCGGGAACAGCTCGCGGGCCTGCTCGACGGAGATCAGCTCGAGCGGCAGCCCGAACGTCCGCGCCCATGCCACCTGGCGCAGGACCTCCTGCTCGCGCTCGGGGGTACACGCCAGACGGATCCCGCCACACTCCACCCACCCGCAGTCCAGCGTCCGGTAGAGCTCGACAGAGTCCATCATCATGCGGGTCAGTGACACGCTCGAGCGCAGCTGGCCGACCAGCCCGGCGGAATGAAACGTCGAGCCGCTCGTCAGCTCGTTGCGGTCCAGCAGCACGACGTCCCGCTCACCCAGCTTGGCGAGATGGTGGGCGATCGAGGCGCCACCGACGCCACCGCCGATGATGACCACGCGCGCGCGGTCGGGAAGCTCACGCGCTCTGGCCACTCTGCGCTCCCGCCTCGCTCGCGGCCCACGCCAGCCAGTCGTCGAACTGCGGCTGCTCGACCGCGCCCCGCAGTCGTTGGAAGTGCTCGTGCCCGTAGCCCTCGAAGTCGAAGTCCAGCTCGGAGACCTCGCGCTGGACCACGCCCCAGGCGGCCTCGCGCACATCGGACATCACGCGCATCAGCTTCAGCGCGGCACGGGCGCCGTCCGTCGGAGCCGCGCCGTAGTAGGCCGTGAGCAGCCGCTCGTCGGCGGCCTCGTCGAAGCCGTTGTTGACCGACAGGTTGCCGAGGTCGAAGCGGGGATCGCCCATCCCGGCGTACTCCCAATCGACGATCAGGATCCGCTCATCCGGCTGCGCGAAGATGATGTTCCCGGGGAGCAGGTCGTCGTGACACGGGCAGCGACGGGCGAGCGGCAGCACCGCTGCGATTCGCGCCGCGATGGCCACGGCCTGCACGTAGACCGCCGGCAGCTCGCCGCCCCGCTCGCGCACGATCGCTCCATAACGCTCGAGCAGGTCGGGGACCCAGAAGCAAGCAGGCAGAAGGGTCGGCGACTCGTGGAAGCTGCGCAGGGCGCGTGCGATCTCCTCCACTCGCGTCTCGAGCTCGTGCGCGCCCGGCGGGCGGCAGGAGATGAACCGCGTCACCAGGCAGTCGTCGAGGGCGGCCGCGACATCCGGAGCGATGCCCAGGCCAGCGGCTGCTTCCGTCGCCAGCCGCTCGGCCTCGCGGTCGATGCCCAGCAGCTCCGTGTCCTTCCCCGGCCTGCGGATCACGTAGTCGTTGTCGCCCAGCGTGACTCGGAAGTTGCGATTGGTGATGCCGCCGCCGAGCTCGGACGGCTGGCCTGTGAGCGGGCCCAGCGACGCTTCGAGGCGCTGCAGGATGTCGTTAAGCTCGCCCACCGCTCCACGTTCGTTGCACGATAAGGAGCACAACCTATACCTTCACCGGCGTGACCCGGAAGGAGCAATCGGCCGCCGCGCTCATCGCTGCAGCCGACGTGGACGGCGCGCGTCGCGCGATCGCGGGCGTCGCCGTGCGGACTCCCACGATCTCCTGCCAGGACCTGACGGATGCGGCTGGAGGCGCGGTCGCGCTGAAGGCGGAGTGCCTCCAGGAGACGGGATCGTTCAAGCTGCGCGGCGCTTTGCACAAGGTCGCGGCGCTGGGCCCGAGCGCTGACGGCGGTCTGGTGACCGCGAGCGCCGGCAATCACGGGCGCGCGGTCGCGCGGGCGGCGCGGGTGCGAGGCGTCGGCTGTGAGGTCTTCATGCCGCGCGACGCCGCCGTCTCCAAGGTGGCGTCGGTGCAGCGGCTGGGCGCACGCGTCGAGCTGGAGGGCTCCTCCGTGGAGGAGGCGCTGGAGCTCGCGGCCGAGCGCGGGCGCACGAGCGGCGCGGCGTTCGTCCATCCCTTCGACGACCTCGACGTGATCGCCGGTCAGGGCACCCTCGGCCTCGAGCTGCTCGAGGACGTACCCGACCTGGCGCGCGTGGTCGTGCCTGTCGGCGGCGGCGGTCTGGCGAGCGGAGTCGGCATCGCGCTGCGCCGCGCCGGCGCAGACGTGCAGCTCGTCGGCGTGCAGGCGAGCGCGTGCGCCCCGTACGCAGGGGCGTTGGAGGCCTCGTCCGGCGCTCCGGACTTCGAAGCTGCGGCGGGAGCGACGATCGCCGACGGCATCGCGATCAAGCGGCCGGGAGAGCTGACGCTCGTGCTCCTGCGAGAGCTGCTGGACTCGCTCGTGACGGTCGCCGAGGACGAGATCGCCGGAGCGATGGTCTTCCTGGCCGAACATGCGAAGCTGATCGCCGAGGGCGCGGGCGCCGTATCCGTGGCAGCTCTGCTGAGCGGGCGGCTCGAGCCTGTCGCCGGGACCACCGTCGCGATCGTCTCCGGAGGCAACGTCGACAGCGGCCTGCTGGCGGGCCTGCTGCTCCGTCACGAAACCGAGGAGGGCCGGCGCGTGCGCATCTTCACGCGCGTGCCCGACCGCCCCGGCGGTCTCGCCGAGCTGCTCAACCTGGTCGCCTACGCTCGAGCGAATGTCGTCAGCATCGAGCACGTGCGCGAAGCGGTTCGCCTGCACGTGCGCGAGACCGGCGTCGAGCTGACGCTCGAGACGCGCGGCCGGGGACACACCGATGAGGTGCTCGACGCCTTGCGTGTAGCCGGCTACGACGTCGACGTCGACATGGAGTAGCCCTACAGCTCTGCGCTGGCCCGCACGAACGCTCGCCACAGCTCGCGGCGCCGGGAGCGCTCGCCGGCGTCGCCGAGCGGTGAGATCACGCGTCCCTGCGGCAATCGCTGGGCCGCCGCCTCCACGCTCGTGAACAGCCCGGCACCGACGCCGGCCAGCATCGCGGCTCCGAGGACCGTCGCGTCGGCGCGACCGACCGTGATCGGGAGGCCGAGCGCGTCCGCCTGGATCCGAAGGAGCGTCTCGTCGTTGGTCAGCCCGCCGTCGACCCGTACGCCGCCAACCGGGCCGATCTCGGACATCGTCTCGACGATGTCCGCGACCCGCCAGGCGATCGCCTCGAATGCGGCCCGCGCGATGTGGGCGGCGTTCACCGCCGCCGACAGGCCGGCGATCACACCGTGGGCTTTGGGGCGCCACCATGGCGCCCCCAGGCCGGCGATCGCAGGAAGGATCATCACCCCGGCGCTGTCCTTGACTGTTCCCGCGGCTGCCGCGAGCGCCGGCGCATCCGTCGCCAGCCCCAGACCGCTTGCGAGCCAGTCGAGCAGCGAGCCGGCAGCGAACACGCCGCCGTCGAGGGCGTGGGCGACCTCGCCCACGGCGCCGTTGGCGCTCGGGGCAGCCCAGGCGACCGTCGGCAGCAGGCCGCGGGCGCCGGTCGGGCCGGCGGTCCGCCCGAGCACGAACACGCCCGTGCCGTACGTGGCCTTCAGCTCGCCCGGACGGACGGCCCCCGAGCCGGCGAGGGCCGCCTGCTGGTCGACGAGCTGCGCCGCCAGCGGGATGGGCATCGGCCAGCGTGGGCAGCGCAGCTCGGCCAGCGGCCCGAACGTCGGTCCGACCGCAGGCAGCCACTCTCGTCGCAGGCCGAACGTGGCCAGCAGCTGCTCGTCCCAGTCGTGCCCGCCGACGGCGAGCAGCTGAGTTCGCGAAGCCGTCGAGAGGTCCGTCGCGAAGCGTCCAGCGAGGCGGTCGGTAAGGAAGGCGTCGACGGTCCCGAGACGCAGCGAGCCGGCATCCCGGGCGCGCCCGACGGCCTCGTCGTGATCCAGCAGCCACGCGAGCCGGCCGGCCGAGAAGTACGGGTCGAGCGGCAGTCCCGAACGCTCGACGGAGTGCCCGTCGACCTTGGCGAGAAGCGGTTCGTGGCGCTTGTCCTGCCAGACGATGACGGGCGTCAGCGCCCGTCCGCTCTCGGCGTCCCACGCGAGGACCGACTCGCCCTGATGATCGAGCCCGGCCGCTAGAACCTCACGCTCGCCTGCTTGCGCCAACACGTCGGCGACCGCGTCGATGACAGCCTCGAGGATCAGCTCGGGGTCCTGCTCGACCAGGCCGGGGCCCGGGTGGCTGACTTGAACCGGTCGCCGAGCCTCGGCCACCGGTTCCAGCTCGTCGTCGAACAGCGCGGCCTTCACCGCCGTCGTCCCCTCGTCGATGCCGAGCAGCAGCGCCGAGCTCATCGCCGGGCCCCGCTGGCAGCCTCGCGGTGCCGGGCGGCGCGCTGCCACCAGCGCCCTGCCGCCCGGGCGTGCGCCGGCGCTGGCAGGGCACGCGGCGGTCCCGGGTCGATCGAGCCCTGTTCGGCGAGCATCGCGAGGACGTGCTCGCCGATTCCCAGCGACGCGGACAGTCCGGTCGAGCGGATCGCCGCGACGTGAACGAGGCCGCGCAGCGTCCGCGATGGCTCGATCACGTAGTTGGCGTTCCTCCCGGCGGGTCGGAGCCCGGCGTAGGCGCCGAGGAGGGTCGCGCCCCCGAGCGCGGGGTAGATGCGAGTCGCACGCCCGAGGATCAGCTCGCGCGCGTCGGGCTCGACCGACCAGTCGCTCTTGTCCTCGCGCTCGCGGGCCGTCGGCCCGGCGACGATCTCCCCGTCCACCGTGGGGAAGACGAGCACGCCCTTCCCCAGCGACGAGGGCACCGGGAGGAGGATCCGATCGAGCGACTCGCCCTCCGCCGGCGAGAACACGAGGAACTCGCCCTTGCGGGGATAGATGCGCACAGGGTCCTCGCCGGCCATGCGGGCCACCTCATCCGCGAACAGGCCCGCGCAGTTCACGGCAGCGCGAGCCTGCAGCAGCTCTCCCGTGTGCAGCTCGAGCGTCACCCCTCCCCCGCGCGTTTCCGAGAGGCCGCTCACGCGCTCCCCGAGCCTGAGCTCGGCCCCCCCCGCCCGTGCCGCGCCCGCCAGCGCCTGAGTGAAGGCGACCGGATCGGTGACCGCCTCCCCGGGCACGGTCAGCGAGCCGTCCGCGCGAAGCGTCGCCTCGACGCCGTTCGAGCGGGCCCGCTCGGCGAGGCGTCTCACGGCGGTCCGCTCGTTCTCTCCGTTCGGCGTGAGCCTCGCGCCGCAGCGCAGCACGCTCACAGCCAGCTCGCCGATCAGCTCCTCGCGCAGCGCGGCGGAGCGCAGGATGAGGGTCGTCTCCAGCTCGCCGGGGGTCGAGTCGAAGCCGGTGTGGAGTATCCCCGAGTTCGTGCCGCTCGCACCCAGCGCGAGCGCGTCCTCGCCCTCGAGCAGGATCGTCCCCACGCCGTGACGCGCGAGCGCGTGTGCCACGGCGCAGCCCACGACTCCACCCCCGATGACAGCGACGGGTGTGTGTGCGACGGACATGACCGTCGGAGACTCTACGTCGAGGACGAAAGACCGGCGAAGCCGGGGGCTCGGCCGGCAGGCTTCCAGCGCAACCGGATGCCCGTAGAGTTTCCCGCGTGGCGCGCTATGACCTCACCGGGAAGGTGGCTCTGGTGACCGGCGCTGCGCGGGGGATCGGTTTCGCCACGGCGGGCAGGCTCGTATCTCGCGGAGCTTCGGTGGTGGTCGTCGACCTCGATCAGGAGGGCTGCGCCCTCGCCGCGGCGCAGCTCCACGATTCCCGGGCGATCGGCCTTGCCGGAGATGTGACCGACCGCGCCGCCATGCAGCGGGCGGTCGCCGCCGCGGTCGACCGGTTCGGGGGGCTCGATGTCGTCGTGGCCAACGCCGGCGTCGCCTCGCGGGTCGCGACGTTTCGGGCGATCTCCTCGGAGAGCTTCGAGCGTGTCCTCGACGTGAACCTGATGGGCGTCTGCCGGACCGTTGACGCGGCGTTGCCCGAGATCGTGCGCCGGGGCGGGCACGTCGTCGTGATCTCCTCGATCTACGCCTTCACGAACGGTGTGGGCGCCGTCCCCTACGCGATGAGCAAGGCTGCCGTCGAGCAGTTCGGGCGCGCGCTGCGGCTCGAGCTCGCTCCGCACGGCGCAAGCGCAAGCGTCGCCTACTTCGGCTTCATCGACACCGAGATGGTCCACCGGGCGATCGACCGCGATCCGCTGGCGAACGAGATGTTGGCC
>DATMQX010000133.1:0-55967 GCA_035567055.1 Solirubrobacteraceae bacterium | reverse complement strand
CCTGTCGCTCGCCTTGGGCGCCGGCTTTGTGATCCAGGTTCTGGCCAACCAAAGGTCAAACGTGTCGGTCGACGTGCTGCAGATCCAATCGCTCGCGCTGATCACGCAGTTCGTGGCCAGCACCTGGCAGTACGGCCTGCTCTCGCTTCACCGTCACCGGGCTCTGCTCATGATCAGCATCTCCTCGCTGCTCGTGAGCGTCGTCATGACGCTGATTCTGGTCCCGCTGCTACAGGCACAGGGCGCCGCTCTGGCCTTCTCTGCGGCCGAGGTCACGTTGGCGGCGAGTTCGTTCGTCCTGCTAAAGCTGGCCATGCCCGATCTGGTCTTCTCGCTTCGCGTGCCCGCACGGGTTTTGCTGGCGGCGGTACTCGCAGGTGCAGTGGTGCTGATTCCGGGCCTGAGCAGTCTCTCACGCGCACTGATTGGCTCGGCGATCTACCTCGGCGCTCTGCTCGCGCTGCGTGGGATACCGGTCGAGATCATGCAGGCCGTGCTGCGCCGTCCGCAGGCGTCGAAGTCGTGACCCCGAGGCGTCCGCGAGTTGCGCCGGCAGGTCTAACGTCGGAGCACGTGGGCTTCGACGAACCCACGAGCGTGAGCTGGCGCGCGCCGGAAGAGGTCGTCGAGCCTTCTGCGGTTCGCTCGCCTGCGGGTGCGCGCGAGCGCACCGGCTAGCGTCGCCTTCGCCGGCTCAGGCGCGATTGCAGCGGCCTCGCGCAACGCCAGCTCGGCGAGCTCCGGGAAACCGAAGATCGAAGATATACAAGCGTCGCGGGCTCGCGTCAGCCAGCCGACCTGCGTGCCGGCGTCCGCTAGCTCCTCACGCACGAAGACGGCGTTTGCCCAGGCGATCTGACCGCCTAGGCGGGTGTGCTCGACGTACTCGCCAACGCCAAACACGGGCTCTCCCCGGCCTGCGCGGGAGAGGCCGCAATGGTAGATGTCGCGCAGTCGCCAGAGGCGGAAGCCTCGGGCACGAAGAAACCTGTCGATGTCGTGGAACAACGGCTGTCCCTCGTAGAGCTCCTGGAACTCGACCTCGGCCTCGATCACGCGGACCGACGCCAGCTGCTGCTCAGCGCCCCGCAGGACGTCGAGCTCCGCTCCCTGAACGTCGACCTTCAGAGCGTCGATCGATTCGATCGCGGCGCTCCGCGCCCAGGAGTCGATGGTAGACGTGACGATCGTCTGCGTGCCGCGGGGCTCATGGCGCCATAGCTCCGGATAGCGGCGCAAGGCACGCGGGTCGGGCGGATACAGGGAGGAGCTCTGTGGATCGGCGGTGAGATGGAGGGTCGCCTCGCCCTCGGCCGCTGCGAGTGCGACCGGCTCATAGCGCTCCCGGGCGGAGTCAGCTGCGGCGTCGTTCAGGCGGGCGCACTCAGCGGGGTCCGGGTCAAATCCAACAAGTAGCGCGTGCGGCCCGAGCTGCTGCCACGCCCGGCGCACACCGTCGCGGCAGCCAACGTCAACGGCGACGACGGGGCGGTCGAGAAGCCCCGCGACCCCCCTCAGATCGGCGGCAGCGAGCGGTGATCGATTGAGACCGAGCATCAGGCTTGGATCTTATGAGGCGGGTTGATCTGAGTAGGGTTCGCCCGATGCGCATCACCCTGGTGACCCGCCAATACTGGCCCGCCGTCGGCGGCGTCGAGCGTGTCGTCGAGAGCCTCGGCCAGGCGTTCTGCGATCGAGGTCACGACATCACGATCGTTGCCCAGTGCGTCGACGAGATGCACTTCGGCCGGATGACACACATCATCCGTGAGCGCTTGAAATTTGCGCCGTTCACACATAAGGGGATGTCGGTCGTCCAGTTTCGTCCGTCCCGCCGCCGCAGGGCGTTGCTGGTCCCCTTCGCTGCGGAGCTGATCCCATTCGGTGGACGAATCTCGCGCAAATGGCTGCGGGCTTACACGTCGGGCTATTACGTCGCCGTCGTTCGGAGCCTACTTCAGCCGCTGCTTGCCGACTCCGACGTCGTGCACGTGCTGGGCGCCGAGGTCCTCGCCGTCGCCGCCGTCGAAACTGCGCGTGGGCTCGGCAAGCCGGTGGCCATCTCGCCCTTCGCCCACCTCGGCGAGTGGGGCGATGACTCTGGCTCGGTTAGGGCTTACCGCCGCGCCGACGCTGTGTTCGCCACGACCGCGGCCGACGCCGCCGGGTATGTCGGGCTGGGTGTGCCTGCGACCAGCATCCACGTCGTCGGTCTGCCGGTTCCGGACGTACTGGCGAACCCGGACGGACCGAATGGATATGCGCAGCCCGACGGCAGTCAGCTCGTCGTTTACCTGGGCCAGCGACGGCCCACCAAGCGCATCGACCTCCTCTTGGCGGCCACCGAGCGCGTTTGGCGCACCCACCCGGAGGCCCGCTTCGCGTTCGTCGGGCCTGGAAGGCCGCTGTCTTCCCGCGACCCGCGGATTATCGACGTCGGGCGAGTCTCGGATGCCGAGCGCGGGCGCTGGCTCGCGCGTGCCAACATCCTGTGCCTGCCCTCCTCCAGCGAGTCCTTCGGCCTCGTCGTCCCGGAGGCCTGGAGTCAGCGTGTTCCTGTCGTGGTAAGCGACATACCCGTGCTCCGAGAGCTCGTGACCGTTTCCGGCGGGGGCCTCGTCGCACGCCCTGATCCCGAGTCGTTTGCGCAGGCGATCGGATCGTTGCTGGACGATCCGACTCGTGCCCAGTCGCTGGGGCAGGCGGGTCACAGCTACTGGCGCGGGCACCTCACGCCAGAGGCCGTTGCGGAGCGTCACCTCGCGATCTACGCCCGCCTGCTGGGCGAAGACACGTCATTGCCAGCTCTAGACACGGCTCGATTCGCGCAACCGCCTGAGCGCCTCGCGCCATCCGATTGACCGATCCACGGCGGCGGATGGAGCGCTCAGCCGCGGGCCCGTTGCCGCTCGCCAGCCCCTGATTCGCGCGCTCAGAGGAACCGCCGTTCGGTGTACGAGGAGTCCCCAGCCAACGACAAGGCACTCAAACATGACCGCGCGCGGGGCCGATCGACCACGAAACACGCCATAACGCCGAAGCAGGAAGCCGCGGGCGAAGCCCGCTAACTCGCGCTGCTGCGGTGAGCCACGCCCGACGGAAGCCCCGCCCTCGTGCATCCCCGTCGCGGTTCGCGCGTCCGAAGCGCTCCAGCCGGCCCGTCGCAGGCGTAACCCGAGGTCGACGTCCTCGCCGTACGCGAACAGACGCGGGTCAAATCCGCCGACCTGCTCGAACGCTGCGCGGCGGTAGGCAGCCAGACCGCCGCTCGGCATTGCCAGGCGTCCCGGCCGCTGCTCGGGCGACTGATTGCGAAGGCGGTTGTAGGCGGCGAGCGTCACGTCGAGCTCGATGCCGAAGCCGTCGACGCGCTCGCTCTCCGGGATCATGGTGAGTCCCGCGACCATTCCGCAGTCCGCGTCCCCTCGCAGCGGTGCGAGCACCGCGTCGATGAATTCCTCGTCAACCTCTACGTCGTCGTTCACGAGGACGATCGCCTCACCTTCGCCTAGGGCGGCTCCGGCGTTGACGGCCGCTCCGAAGCCCCTGTTTCCGCTGAGCTCGAGCACCTGAACGCCGGGAAAGCGCTCGCGAACGGCCTGCGGGGTGCCGTCTCCGGATGCATTGTCGACGACAAAAATGTGCTCCCGCGGCAGCTGGGGCGAGAGTCTCTCCAGGCATCGCAGCACGCGCTCGCCGGAGCGCCACGTCACGATTACGACGTCAGCGATCACGGCTTCAAGCGGACCATCACGTCAGCAGCTCACGGTAGACGTCGTTCAGGCGCTCAGCCGCAGCGGCGGTCGAGAAGCGTCTGAGACGCGCCTCCTCTGGAGCACGGCGCATTCCGGGCGTCCCCGACAGCGGACCGTTGGCGAGCGCATCTGCGAGGCCGACCCAGTCACCTGGCGAAACGTAGTGGCCGGACGGTCCGACGACCTCGGGAATAGCGCCGCTGGTGCTCGCCACTATCGGCACATGACCCGCCATCGCCTCGGCCAACACCATGCCGAACTGCTCCTCCCAGTAGCGCACCGGGATGCTCGCGAGCACGAGGCAGGAGGCCCTTGCGTAGATCGACGGCATCTCGTCATAGGGCACCGAGGCGCGAAAATCGATGTTCTCCCGTAGCCCGAGATCTGCCGTAAGGGCCTTCAGGCGGGAGGCCTCCGGCCCGTCGCCGACGATCAGCGCACGGACATCCGTGCGCCCGCGGGACCGCAGCAGTGCGAGCGCCCTGATCAGGTCCTGGTGTCCCTTCTCCCATACCAGTCGCCCTGCCGAGAGGATCAGATGCGAGCCATCAGCCGGCGGGCACGCCTCGCGCGCGGCGGCGAAGCGGTCGATGTCGATCCCCGGCGGGCAAACGATGGTGTGCTCGGCCGGAGCACCTTCCAGCAGCAGCGCCTTCTGTGCCCGCTCGGTACACGCTAGAAAGCGGTCGCCTTCGGCGAGCACGCGGCGCGCGTAGGGTCGCGTTCGCGCGTTGCGGTAGGAGTCGCGCAGCGGCAGCGTCTCCCATGCGGTTACGACCAGTCGAAACCCGAGGCGCGACTTTAGCCTTGCAGCCTGGGCGCTGTACCAATTGCCGAGCTCGGCGACGTGCACGATGTCGGCGTCCCGAAGGTGCTCCGCGAGCCTCACGAACCTCTCCCCGACGGCCCGTGTTGCGAGTCGACCCACCGCACCGCGCGGCAGCATGTCGCTTACTGTTCGCGCCTGCTCTCGCTCGAGGCTGAGCTCACTCGTGCTGTAGAGGTTGCCCCGCGGAACAAGGACGCTGACGCGGTAATCGCGACCAAGCTGCTCGAGCGGACGCAGGTCCCAGGGCGCGACGCTGAGACCGCGTAGGAGCACGACTCGGTGGCTCACGAGGCGCGATCCGCCAGCAGATACCACTGCCCGACCAGGAACTCGGTCGAACGGCCGCCGGTCATGGCGTGGAGGAAGCGCGCTCTGTGAAGGGCCGGATGCGCAGTACGAATCACACGCCACCCGGCCGCCTGTGTCGCGGCGACGATGTCGCTTCTCGTGAACCAGCGCAGGTGAGTCGAGTCGCGATGTCCCCAGTCCGTGTAGCCAAACGTGCCGCGCAAGACGAGGTCCACGAGCAGCGAGATGTGGCGCGCGTTCGGGATCGAGATGTGCAGGTGGGCTCCCGGCGCCGCGGCCTCCCGAAGCCTGGTCAGCACCTCGCCCGGGTCGACCAGGTGCTCGAGCACGTCGTAGCAGCAGATCGTGTCCCACGGACCAGTCAACGTCGGCAGGACCTCCTCCACCGGGCCGACGCCGACCTCGCCGAGCGCTTCTCGCGCTCGCGCGGCGGCATGCTCGTTGAGCTCGATGCCGGTGACCGCGGTCGCGCCCTCGGCGAGCAGCAGGCGTCCAACCGCACCCTCGCCGCATCCGACGTCGAGCACTCGTCCGAGTGGTCGCGGAAGTTCAGCGACGAGGTCCTCTCGGGCATTGGCGTAGTAGCCGCCGCGCTTCGTCTCGCGATAGGCGCCGGGTGCGGTGCGCGTCGGAGTCAGCCGAGGCATCGCGCCAACTCTACGTAAGGGTGATCACCGCGGTCGGCGCGCCAGCGCCCACACGTTACGCCGATGAAACGGAAGCCGCGCAAGGGCGGTGAACAGACGTGGCCGACGCTTGCGGCGGGTGCGTGCCGACACCAACCCGACCCCGGGGGTCACCGACTCGTAACCCACACGCTCGACGTCGAATCCCTGGTCGGCGAACAAGAGGCGAAAGCTCTTGATCGTGAACGGGCGTCGATGCGTGTAGTCGTCCCACACCCATCGCTGAGCATCTGGCGAGGATGCGTACAGCAGCCCGCCGGGTCGAAGCGTCCGGTGCGCCTCCCGCACCAGGGCCACAGGATCGGCGACATGCTCGAGCAGATCCTTCATCACGATCGCGTCGAACGCCTCGTCCGCAAACGGGAGTGGCTCGTCGACGTCGCCGTGGACCACATTTCGCCCAAGGTTCGTGGCGATCAGCACGGCCTCCGGCGAGCCGTCGATGCCCGTGTATGACGCGAAATTCTGAGCAAGCCACCCGGTGCCGCAGCCGATGTCCAGCAAGTTCGAGTCCGGGGCGAAATGACGCGTTATGTCCGCCCAGTAGCCGGGGCGCTCGTGCCAGTCGAAATAGCTCACTGCCGGGCGCACCGTAGCATCGAGGAATGCCCGCTCCGCGGAATGTGCTGCTGAACGCCCTTTATCTGGCCCCCGGCGTTTCCGGGGGACCCGAGACATACCTGCGTGGTCTCGCGCCCGCCCTGGCGCGTGAATTTCCCGATCTGGGTATCTCGATCGCGACCACTCGCTCGGGGGCCGTAGCCCTGCGAGAGGACGGCTGGGGGGATTTCGCGCGGGTGTTCGCGCTTCCCTGCGAGGACGGACAGCGCATGAGGCGACAGTGGGCCGAACAGGTTCTGCTCCCCGTCCTCGCGCGCAGGCAGCGCGCACAGATCGTGCATAGCCTCGCGAGCTTGGCGCCTTTCTACGCCGGCGCGCGAGCAGTGGTCACGCTCCACGACGTGACATTTCTGGTGGCCCCCACGTTCGGACGGACGACGACCTGGGGAATGGCCGTGCTCGTAAAGGGCGCCGCGCGACGCGCGGACGGCCTGATCGCCGGCACCGCTGCCGCGCGCGATGAAATCTCCGCCGTGCTGTCACTCGATCCCGCACGATTCAGCGTGGTGCACCATGGGCATGACCCGCCCCGCGCCATCCTTCCGACCCCGCCCGAGGAGGTCCGTGCTCGCTATGGGCTTGGCGAGTCGAGGGTCGTGATCTGCGTGGCCGCCAAGCGCCCGCACAAGAATCAGGAGCTTCTGATCCGGGCCACGGCGCTGCTCGATCCCGATGTCACGACCGTGCTCGCGGGCCATGCCGAGCCCTATGAGAGGCGGCTGCGCGAGCTCGTCGGCGAGCTGCAACTCGAGCACCGCGTTCGCTTCGCCGACTACGTGACTGATGCGGACCTAGAGGGGCTCTGGGCCGTCGCCAGCTGCGCCGCATTCCCGACCCTTGGCGAGGGCTTCGGGATCCCCGTGATCGAGGCGCTCGCACACGGCGTCCCCGTCGCATGCTCTCGGCTGCCGGTGCTCGAAGAGGTCGGAGGGGATCTGCCGCACTACTTCGATCCCAAGGATCCGAGCGAGGCGGCCGAGGCGATCGGCGCGGCATTGAGCGACGTCGATACGGCCCAACGCGGGCCCGCCCACGCCGCCAGCTACACATGGGGTGCCTCCGCGCGCGGGACCTTCGAGGTCTACGAGCGTGTCATGGACCTCCCCGCGCGATGACCGCAGCGCAGCCTCACGTCGGGCTGAACTTGGTGTTCCTCGTCCCCGGCGAGACGGGAGGGATGGAGGTTGCGGCGCGCGAGCTGATACCCGCGCTGCTCGAGCAAGCGCCCCCGGGCATGCGGTTCACCGTGTTCGTGAACCGCGAGGCTGCGGCATCTCTTGATGGGTCCTGGGAAGGAGTGCCAACGGTCACGGTCCCCGTGCATGCCCGCAACAGGTTGCAATGGGTGCTGGGCGAGCAGACGTTCCTCCCACGGCTCGCGGCCCGGGCCGGCGTCGACCTAGTGCACAGCCTTGCGAGCACCGCGCCGCTGTGGGGTGCATTTCGGCGCGTGGTCACCGTCCACGATTTGATCTACGCGCGTTTCCCCGAGGCACACTCCGGCCTGCGTGAGAAGGGCATGCGGGTGTTGGTGCCCGCGGCCGTCCGCCGCTCGCATCGGATCATCGCGGACTCGCAGAGCACACGTGAGGATCTGATCGGACTCGTCGGTGTCGACTCCGAGCGCATCGACGTCGTACCCCTCGGCCTGGGGACCGTCCGGCGTGACCCGCCTCTTTCCGAGGAAGAGACGCGTCATCGCTTCTCGTTGGGGGAGCGCCGCGTGCTGTTGACCCTGTCCGCGAAGCGCCCGCACAAGAACCTCGCGGCGCTGATCGGCGCGGTCGCGAAGATCCCGTCCGAGCGCCGTCCGGTTCTCGTACTCCCTGGTTACCCAACACCGTATGAGGCGGAGCTGCGCCGGCTCGCCGTCGACGCCGACGTAGCGGCCGATGTGCGCTTTCTCGGCTGGGTCTCCGGCGCCGAGATCGAGGGTCTCTGGACCGTCGCCGACGCATTTGTGTTTCCGTCGTTGTACGAGGGCTTCGGTCTGCCCGTCCTCGAGGCAATGGCGCGAGGAGTTCCGGTCGCCTGCTCGAGCGCATCATCACTACCCGAGGTCGCGGGAGATGCCGCGCTGCTTTTCGATCCGCACGACGATGAGGCCATCGCTCGTGCCCTCGTCCGGCTGCTTGACGACCGCGAGTTGCGTGAGCGCCTCGTCGACCTGGGGAGCGCGCGCGTCCGTGAGTTCACGTGGGAGCGGTCCGCGAAGCTGACGCTCGCGAGCTACGCGCGGTCGCTCGCGTAGCTCTTCAGCACGATCTCCAGCGACGACTCGAGCGACAGGCGCTCGGAATTCTCGGCGAACCACGAGCCCGTGCTCTCGCGCAGCTGCGGGCCCGCCTCGTAAACGCGGACGATCGCGTCGGCGACCGCCTGCGGGTCGGATCTCCGGGCGATCGTCCCGTTGACGCCCTCGGCGATCAGCTCCGTGGCCGCGTTGTCCTCACCTGCGACGACGACGCTCGGCGTACCCCGTGCCGCCGCCTCCACGACGACCAGGCCATAGCCCTCGCGCCGCGAGGTGAGCAACAGGCACATGGCCCTCCTCATCTCCCGATCGAGCGTCTCGGCGTCGGCGAATCCCGGCGACGAGACAGTCTCCCGCAGACCGTGCTCGGCTATCGCGGCCTCGAGCGCATCCCGCTCCGGCCCGTCGCCGAGTATCGCGCCCCGCAGGCCCTCGATGCGCTTCGTCGCGAGGGCGATTGCATCGACGGCCAGGAGTACCTGCTTCTCGGGGATGAGTCGCCCCGCGAACAGTACGAGCGGGGCGGCGGGGCGCGGCTCCGGTGGCTCGGCCACGCCCGCATAGAGCCCGCGGAGCACCGTCACCTTGCCCCGCAGGCCCAGCTCCCGCAGACGGATGGCGTGCAGCTGCGAGAGGCAGAATGCGTGCTGGCGCACGCGCGCACAACGGCGCTGCACCAGCTCGCCGACGCGCCCGCCGGCGGATCCGAGATATTCGCGCCAGTAGGAGGGGCTCCAGACCTCGAACCAGTGGACCGCCAGCTGGTACCCCATGAGTCCGCGCAGCGCCGCTGCTGCGAGTAGCGAGAAATATGGGAAAGCGCCGGTATCCACGACGTCGAAGCGGCGGCCGTTGCGCAGCAGGTAGAGGAACACGCCGATGCCGAACACCAGCGGTGGGAGGATCCGCCGCCGACCGCCGGGCGTGTAGAGGGCCATGCGCGGGCCTGCGGTCACCACGCGAACCCCGTCGAGATCCGCACGCTCGCCGCGCTCCCACTGCCGCAGCGTGAGGTAGGTGACGTCGTGGCCCTCTCGCGCGAGACGCTCGGCGAGGCTTCGATACCAACGCTCCCCGCCGCCCACGGTGTAGGGGAACAGGCAGTCGTAGACGATGCAGATGCGCATCCCGCTAGCATCTCATCTCGGTTTGCGTGCACGCCTCCTGCGCAGCTTTCCGCCCTTTGGAGCGTTATAACCGGATACCTCGTCCGACCGGCAGGCTGTTGGTCGTCGCAGGGAGCTTCAGCTCATGAGCACACTCGCCCCGATACGCCGTCCATTCTCGCCCGAGGACCTCGACGGCGACGAGCCCCTGATCTCGGTTGTCATTCCGTGTCTCAACGAGGCCGACAACATCGAGGCGTGCGTGGCCGCCGCGCTCGAAGCGATCATGCGCATGGGAGTGCCCGGCGAGGTCGTCGTGGCAGACAACAACTCGGACGACGATTCAGCGCGCCTGGCCGAAGGGGCGGGTGCGCGCGTAGTCGTCGAACGCCGCCGCGGCTATGGAAGCGCGTATCTCGCCGGTTTCGCCGCTTCGAGGGGGCGCTACATCGTGATGGCCGACGCCGACCTCACATACGACTTCAACGAGATTCCGCGTTTCGTCGCCGCGCTGCAGGAGGGCGCCGAGATGGTGATCGGCGACCGCATGGACAACATACAGCCGGGTGCGATGCCCTGGCTGCACCGTTATGTCGGGAATCCGATCCTCACCGGCTTGCTCAACCTCTTCTTCCGCACAGGCATCAACGATGCCCACTGCGGCATGCGCGCACTGCGCCGCGAGGTGCTGCCCAGGCTCGATCTGCGCACGACCGGGATGGAGTTCGCGTCCGAGATGGTGATCAGGGCGTCAAAGGAGAACCTGAGGATCACCGAGTTCCCGATCGAGTACCACCCGCGTGGCGGCGAGAGCAAGCTGTCGAGCTTCCGCGACGGCTGGCGCCATCTGCGCTTTCTGCTCGTGCACAGCCCGAACCACCTGTTCATCATTCCTGGTGCACTGCTCGCCGGCCTGGGCACGGTGATCCTCGTGGTGGTTGGGAGCGGTCTGGACTTCTTTGGGCGGGCCTGGGGCCTGCATGCACTGATCGGTGGGGCGTTGCTCATGATCGTCGGCACGCAGGTGGTGGCGCTCGGCCTCTGCGCCCATGCCTACGGCACCTACTTCATGGGTGAGCGCGATCCCTGGTTCGACCGTATGCGCTCCCGCTTCCGCCTCGAGCACGGCCTGCTCCTAGGCGGGGCCTTCATGCTGGTTGGGATTGCGCTCGGCGGCGTGATCGTTGCGACCTGGCTCGCTCACGGCCTCGGCTCGCTCTCCGACGAACGCGCCGCCGTGGTTGCTGCCTCGCTGCTCATCGTGGGTATCCAGATCTTCTTCTCGTCGTTCCTGCTCTCCATTCTCGGGCTGCGCCGCCGCTAGCGTGCGGCGACTACGCCGGATCGCCCTGGCGCTCTTCGCCGGCGACCGTCGTGTGTGGATCGGAGCGTCGGCCGTCGCCGTGCCGCTGGCGGGCCTGATCGCTTTCTATTGCCTGCATCCGCGGCCCTACTACACCGGTACGAACAGCGTCGAGGCTTACGCCTACCTCGCAAGCACGGCATCCGGCGAGCCCCTCTGCGTGCAGGATTTGCACCTGCCGGCCCGCACCGCCGGAGTTCAGCTCGTGCTCCGTTCGCCGACGCGCCTGCGCCCGGAACTGAAGATGACGCTGCTCCTGAGAGGCCGCAGGCTCAGCAGTCGCCTGGCGCCGCGTCGCGTTCCTCCCGACGGCCTCAGCTCTGCTGTCTTCGCCATCCCTGAAACACCGGGGCGCCCGACCGAAGTCCCCGTCTCGCTGTGCGTGACCGCGGCGGGTTTCGTCAGCTGGGCCGGGACGTCCTTCGCGAGCCTCACCAGCTCCTTGTCGCCGACGATCGCGGGCCACCGGCTCCCCGCTGGCATCGCCATCTGGTATTTGCCGCGTCAGGGCGCACGCCTCAGCTATGTGCAGCGCGCGGGCGAGATCCTGCGGCGCGCTTCTCTTTTCAGGACTGACCTCGTCGGTCCCTGGCTGTTCGTCGTGATGCTGCTCGTCGTGCTGCCGCTGCTCGCCTTCGCATCGGTGCGCTTCCTCGCTGTCGCGGTCGCGTCCGGTGGCCGCCCGAGCCGGGCGGGCCGGCTCCGATCGGGTGCCGTCCTGTTCATCATCGCGGCCGTCAACTTCGCATGCTGGTCATTCATCACGCCGCTGTTTCAGTCACCCGATGAGATCGACCACTTCGCATACACGCAGGCTCTCGTGGAACGCGGAGCGGGCCCGTCTCGCGATCCTTCCAGCCCGCTCAAACGATGGTCCAGCGCCGAGCAGCTCCTCCTGAACAACATCAGCTTCTTCAGTGACCGTCAGGTGGGCGACACGCGGGCGCCGTGGACGCAGCGCCAGCAGGACCTGTACCGTCGGCGCGTCCGGCTGCTGCGGCCGAGTGCGGCTGACGGCGGCGGATACGAGACGGCGGCGACGCACGGCGCGATCTACTACGCGGCACTGGCCCCAGCCTACGTGACCGCGTCGAGCTCACCGCTTGACCAGCTGACGCTGATGCGGCTCGCTTCAGCGCTGATCGGGGCACTCACCGTCGTGTTCGCGTACATGCTCGCGCGCGAGCTCGCGCCCGGCCGGCCATGGTTAGCGATCCTCGCGGCGTTGCTCGTCGCGTTTCAGCCCATGTACGGATCGATCTCGGGTGCGGTGGACAACGACGTCGGAATCAACGCGGGCGCCGCGGCACTCGAGCTGGTGCTGATCATGATCGTCCGACGTGGGCTGAGCGTGCGCCTCGGTCTCATCCTGGGTGTTCTCCTGCTCAGCCTTCCTGTCGTCAAGGGCACCATCTACTCGCTTTATCCGGTCGTGGTCCTGGTCCTCCTCGTGACGCTCTGGCGCCAGCACCGTCGGGCAGACGTTCGCGCGTGGATGGCCCTCGGCGCCTCGGCGGCGACAGTCGGCGCGGTCTCCAGCGTGGTCGGCCCCGCCCTACATCCCCCCGCGGCACCCTCCCCGAAAGCGTACGGCGGAACCGAATTCGTTGCAGACGCGGTCAGTGGCGCTGTCGCCCATCCGCTCGACTACGTGGCATATGTGTGGCAGGTCTTCCTACCCAAACTCTCTTTCATGGCGCCGCATTTCGAGGGCACGCCGCTCCCCGCGTACATGATCTTCGTCGAACGTGGCTGGGCGGCCTTCGGGTGGTATGACGTGCTCTTCCCGAACTGGGTCTACGTCGTGATCCTGATCGCCATGCTGGTGACGCCCGTGCTCGGCGTTCTCGCGATTCGAAAGGAGAGGGGGTTCGTGCGCCGGAACCTGGTCGAGCTCGGTGTGCTCGCCTCGATGCCGTTGGCGGTCCTGCTGGGCGTGGAGGCGGCGTTCTATCTCTCGGGGCCCCGTACGTGGGTCTCTGAATACGGTCGCTACTTCTTCCCGGCGATCGCGCCGCTGGCGGTGCTCGTGGTGGCCAGCCTCCATGCGTTCGGACGCAGATGGATCGTGTTCGCCGGAGCCGGCCTGCTTGCCGGCATGCTTGCGCTGAGCTACTCCTCGCAGTTGCTCACGCTCACCACCTTCTACGCATGAGCTCGTGACGCCGGTTGGGCGGGCGGCACGGAATCGATGCGTGGGGCGGCGAGCATGCGCTCCTATAGAATCCGCGCCCGAAGAGGCGCCACTTTCCGCCCTGCAGTCTGTTTACGCTAGAGCGACCTGGGCATCGATGCAGGTGGCGTTCGCGGCCACTCACCTATGACGAGCAACGTAGAGCTGATCCCACCCATCCACCCGACGCCTGCCATCGGTCACGGTCAGCCCTCGCACCGTTGGCGACCGGCGCTCGCCGGCTCGTTGCTCGTCGTGCCGAGGAAGCTCTTCGTCTCCCTGCTTGCGATCGTCGGACCCCGCCGCTCGTGAACGGCGCGTCGGGCGTAGGAACCGTGCCGGCGGCGCGGACTGGATTGTTGGCGCGCGCGCCTCGTGTCCCATCACTGCTGGTGCGGCGGCTCGAGGGCGCGCGTGCGGTCTGGTGGCCAGCAGCAATCGTCGGCGCGATCATGCTCGGGCTGATCATCTGGCAGCTGACGATGCCCCGGGATTACTACACGGGAAGTGACAGCGTCGGCGTGCGCAGCGTCGTCGCGAACCTGAATCCAGGCCAGACGCTTTGCGTTCCGCACCTCAACCTGCCGGCTGGCACGGGTCGTGTTCAGCTCGCGCTATTCGCCCATCGGCCTCAATTCTTGGCCCAGGTTCGGGTTGCTGCCGACGGTCGCACTACCTCGTCACAGATGAGCGGCGTCCCCGGCGCGACGTCGTTGGCGTACGCGACCGCCGCTATCCCGCGGCGGCCAGCCTCGCCTGAATCGGTGCCGGCGAGCTTGTGCGTGACCCCGGTTGACGGCCCTATCGCGGTCGGCGGCATGATCGGGCTGCAGGGCAACCAGCTCCCGTCTCTGCTCGACGGTGCCGCGGTGCCCAACCGCGTCTCGGTCTGGTTTCTACCGCCTGCCGGTGAGCGGCGCTCGCTCCTCTCATCCGCGTCGGCGATCTTCGATCGTGCAGCGCTGTTTCGCCCCGGCATCGTCGGGCCGTGGACCTATCCCTTTCTGCTGTTCGTGGTGCTGCCGCTCGCGTGGGCTCTATCCCTGCTGCTCTTGGCGCGCGCCGCGTCCAACCGGCCGCTCAAACTCGCTCGCCGCGTCATCCGCCCCGCCGTGGCCGTTGCCTTGATCGCGTTCGTGAACGCTGGTTCGTGGGCGCTCATCACACCGGCGTTCAACGCGCCGGACGAACCCGAGCACTTCGCCTACGCGCAGTATTTCGCCGAGACCGGCCACGCCCCCGCCCGGACGCCTGACGCCCGTCCGCCGTACTCGACAGATCAGGGACTCGCGCTCGACGCCGTCGACATCTACTCTCAGGCGTCGCTTCCCGACGGCAGGCCGCCCTGGCTCGCGCTCCAGCAAAGGCAATGGGAGCGGCTCCGCGCTTCCTCACCCCATCCCGGCGACAACGGCGGTGGTGTGACGACGGCGGCCTCGCCACACCAACCGGCCTACTACGCCCTGCTCGCACCCGCGTACGAGGCGGTGCGCTCCCAGTCGACCTTCTCTCAGCTGACGGTGATGCGTCTCACCTCGGCCCTTCTTGGGGCCCTTGTCGCGCTTTGCGCATTCGGGATCGTGCGCGAGCTGCTGCCTCGACAACCCGTCGCGGCGCTGGCCGCCGGGCTGCTCGTGGCTTTCCATCCGATGTTCGGATTCATCTCCGGTGCGATCAACAACGACAACGGCATCAACGCCGCAGCTGCGGTTTCTCTCTATCTCCTGATACGGGGCCTCAGACGCGGCCTGACTTGGCCGGTCGCGCTGGCGCTTGGCGCCACGCTCGCGATCGCCCCGTTCATGAAGGAGACGGGGTACGAGATCTATCCAGCGGCCGTAGTCGGGCTGGCCGGGATGGCGTGGCGCCGCCACCGCAAGGCGGACGTGCGGGCCTGGGTGGCGCTCGCGGCGGGGTTTGTCGCCGTGAAGGGGGCTTGGTCTCTGCTGCAGCCGGTCTTCTATCCGACCATTGCGGGCCACTCGACCGGCGCGGGCGGTGTCGCCGCCACCAGCGCACTGAGCCTGGCCGAGCACATGCCTGGGCGCTTCCTCGTCTACCTGTGGGAGCTCTTCCTGCCACGGTTGGGATTCATGGGCTCTCTCTTCCCGGGGGGCTGGCCGTTCAAGTCGATCTATGTGGTCCGCGGCTGGGGCGCATTCGGCTGGTACACCTGGATCTTCCCCAATTGGGTTTATATCGTGATCGTTCTCGCGATGGCAATCGTTGGAGCGCTCGCGCTCTCGGCCGCCATTCGCGAGCGCGTCGCGCTACGGACCCGAGTCTTTGAGATTCTGGTGATCGCGCTTTTCCCGATCTGCGTCCTTGTGGCCGTCGAGGCCGCGTTCTTTTCCCCGAACGGCGGTGGCCGGACAGTCGTGGCGGAGCAGGGCCGCTACATCTTTCCCGCGATCACCGCCCTCGCGGCAATCGCCGTCGCCGGCACCTTCGGCCTCGGCCGTAGATGGCAGGTGAGCCTGGCCACCACGCTGGTCGTTGCGATGATCGGGCTGAGCTACGCCTCGCAGCTGCTCACGCTCGGCAGCTTCTACAGCTGACGTCCGAGGCCACCCGCCGGGCCGCGCGTGAGCTCGGCACCTACGAGCTTGTGGCGGGCCTCGGTTCACGCACGCGTAGCGCGTGGCGCAGACCGGCTTCGACCTCGTCAGTCGCGTGGTCCCAGGTGTGCGAGGCCACGAACTCAACCCCCTCGCGTGAGCGCCGCGCGGAGCGCTCGCGGTCGACGATCAGCTGCTCGAGCGCATCCGCCAGAGCGTGCGGCTCAAGCGGCGCGAGATCCAATGGACCGTCCTCTCCAAAGATGGACTCGGCGCTGACGCCGGCCAGCTCCACGCACGGCAGCCCACAGGCGAGCATCTCCTTTGGCATCAGCGAGAAGTTGGTCAGCGACAGGCACAGGCCGGCGGTCGCTTCGGCGTACAGCCGCGCGAGCTGCCTGGGGGTGAGCACCCCGAGATGCTCGTAGGGGAAGGCCGCGTGCAGCGGCTTGTCGGTGCCGAACAGGATGATTCGCACGTCTGGTCGTCGCCGATGCAGCTCGGCCAGTGCCATCAGGCCGATGGGCACCGCTCGCCGAGGCGTGGCGTGGCGCGCGTAGTAGATCACCGTGTCGGTGCGGCGCTCCACGGGCAGCGGCCGGTAGGTGTTCCCGTCGACACCGAGCTGGAACGCATCGGCGCTGGCGCCGTAGCGGTCGATCAACAGGTCGCGCAGCCATGGGCTCGCGGCGACGCAATGAAGGCCCTGCCGGTAGGTGTCTTCGGCGAGTACCCGCTCGGTCGAGGCGGCGTAGAACTCGGGCTCGTGGTCGTTGACCACGTAGGCGCGCGCCCGACAGCCGTCCAGTCCGAGCATCGCGTGAACCGTCTGCCAGCCCGTCGCGATGGCGACATCGGCGCCCTGCCACGAATCGAAGCCCTTGTACACGGGGCCGTTGAAGGAGGCGAAGAACTCGTTGATGTCGTGGCGCAGGACGGCCGGCCAGACGTCGCGCATGTGGCCGTGGTAGTCGGCTAGCCAGACGCTGCACGCGTGCCCACGGCGCTCGAGGCGCGAGAAGATCTGAAAGAGCGTGTTGTGTCCGCCACTTCCCTGGGTGAACGGCGGTATCACCATGGCCAGCCTCAGGCGCTCGCGATCGGCCATCCCCGGCACGGGATCCGCGAGCGCCGCCGGCCCCTCCCTCCAGATGCGCGCGATCACCTCGTAGTCGTCTCGCTGAAGCATCTGATCGATGTGCTCGCCGGGCGGCAGCAGCGGGAGCGCGTCCGCTTGCGAACCATCGTCCGGGCCGGCAGCGCCGCTCCCGTTGAGAGTCGCAGCGACCGCCTCGTCGCGGCCCTCGAGCGATAGCGCGCTACGCAAGCGTGACGGGACCTTGTCGGCTCGCGAGCCGAGGGCGGAGAACACGCGCCGGCCGCCGTGATGTACCGCGGCACGAACAGCCCACCGGGCTCGCTCGTTGCGGCCCATGCCGTGCTCTGCCATCCAGCGGAGGTCGCCGGCCATCGCCTCGCGCACGTAGCGCGCGGTGGCAAGGACGTGGAACGGCTCCACATGGCCGGTGCTGTCGCGCAGGCCGCGATACTCGTCGAAGTAGCGGCGCATGAACTCGGCGGCGCCGTAGTCGTGAGCGTGCAGGACGGCGGCTCCCGGGTGGTAGACCTTCGACCAGCCGGCGGCGAGCATGTCCGCCCCGAACGCCTGATCCTCGGAGTAGGCGATGTCCCGGAAGCGGATCTCCTCCCAACAGGCCCTCGCGTAGCAGGCGTTGACGTTCGACAGGAACGTCGGATCACCCGCCCGCTGCACCACTGGGCGCCCGTCGGGTGCGAACCCGGCGAAGAACTGGGTCAGCTCTCGCGCGATCATCGGGCTGGTGTCCTCCCGCGGCAGGTGCGGACCGTAGGCGGCGCCAACACGCGCGTCCAGCTCGAACGCCTCTCGATATGCGGCCAGCCAGCCGCGGCGAGGGGTGGCGTCCTGGGTGAGGAAGCAGATCAGATCGCCCGATGTTCGTTCGGCGCCGAGATTGCGAGTGCGTCCGTGCGCGAACTCCTCCGGCGCGATCTCGAGCACCTCGACGCCGGCCGAGCGAGCTATCTCGAGGGAACGGTCGCGCGAGCCCGAGTCGATGACCAACACCTCAGCGACCCCCTCCCGCGCGAGTGCCGCCAGCAGCTCCTGCAGGTAGCGCTCGCCGTCCTTGACCGGAACGACCACGGAGACGGTTCCGTCGCGCCCGTGCGCGTTTTCGCTTCGCCCCGGAGCCTTGGTCACGGCCCGAAGAGGTGCCGCTTGACCTGCTTCAGGCGCCACCAGACGGCGCGTGCAGCTTTCAGAGCAAGGCGCAGCTGATTGGCGCCGGGACGCCGCATGAGCGCGTTGAGATCGACGTGCAGGCGGTCCAGCCAGTAGGCCCGGTCTTGCCACTCGGCCACGGCCGCATTGGCCCGGGCCTGAACCTCAACGAGCTCCGCTTCGAGCGTGGCCACCTGCGCACGGAGCCGCTCGAGCTCCGAATCACTGTCTGTCTTTCCCTGCTCCACGTGCGTCGCGTCCACCTCAGAGATTCTCCGCGATCTTGGCCGCCGCGCGGTTGAACACGGCGAAGCCGACTACAAAGATTGCCGCCACGATCGCCAACGCCCCGAACAGCGCCGTCCAGCTGCCCAGCACCTGCCCCGCGCTCGGCGTGGCGTGCGTGACGATCGCGTGACGGAACTGCTGGAAGATCACCGCCAGCGGGTTGAGCATGTAGACGTGCAGCGCCGCCGAGCTCAGCTTGGCCATTACCGTCTGGATCGAGATGATCACCGGCGACGCATAGAAGAGGATCTGTGAGACGACTTCCCAGATCGGCTGGATGTCGCGGAAGTGGACGAACAGCGCCGAGAGCAGCATCGCGACCCCGGTAGCGAAGAGCACGAGCATCAGGATTATCAGTGGCAGCTCCAGCCAGCTGAGCATCGGCCGGACGCCGGAGCCCAACGCAAAGCCCATGACGACGATCAGGTTCAGGCCGAGGTTGAACAGCGCGAGAAGCACCACCGAAAGCGGGATCACCAGGCGCGGGAAATGGATCTTGCGCACGAGGTTCTCTCGATCGACCACGCTGCGTACGGCCCCCGCGGTCGCTTCGGCGAAGAAGGTGAACAGGACGATCGAGCCGAGGAGCTGGGCACCGTAGAAGTGTTCGCCGGGCGAGTTCGAACTGTTCACGTGGGCGACCTGCGTGAAGAACACCCACAGCACACCGAAGAGCAGCAGCGGGCGCATGAGGGTCCATACGTAACCGAGCGCCGATCCGAAGAAGCGCAGCTTGAATTCGGTGCGGGCAAGCGTAAAGGTCAGCGACCAGAACCGCCGAAAGTCTCCGCTGAGCGCCGAGGGACCATGTACCCGGTGAGTTGGCGCGCGTCCGGGTACCGGCAGACGGACGCCCTGGCTGGTGCTCATGCCCGCTCGATCCTGACGTCGATCGGCAGCTCAAGGATTCCTCCGGTGGCGGTGCCGTGGATGACGACGGAGGTCATGTCCTCGACCAGGGCGAGCGCGCTCTCACCGGTTCCCTCGCGGGCGAGCGACGGCGTCATCGTGTAACGGCTCGGCGTCAACCAGTTGGGCATATCGAACCTGGCGATCACCGTCTCGCCGGCCTTGAAGGAGCCGCTCCCGCCTCCATGCTGATCGCTGCGCGCCACGATGATCGTGTGGCCGAGCTCGGTACGCAGTGTCGCCGCGAAGACCGGGTCCTGTAGATCCTCGGCGAGCCGCGCCTCGAAACACATGCTCACACGCTCCTCCTGGCTCGCGCTCGTCACACGCTCACCGCTCGCGTTCTCAAACCAGGCGTCGGCGATGGCGGTGCCGCTCGAGGCCAGCTCCTCGGTGGGAGCCTCGTGAGGAAGCTGGCCGAAGTTGAGCTTGTGGTAGGCGCGTCCGATGACGTGTGGGTCGCCGAGCTGCACCATGCTGCCCCTCTCCATCAGCATGGCGCGATTGCAGAAGCGCTCGACCGAGTACATGTCGTGGGACACGAAGACGATCGTCTTGCCTTCGCGCTTGAGCCGGTAGAACTCCTCGAAGCACTTCTGCTGGAAGGCGGCATCGCCGACGGCCAGCACCTCGTCGATCAGCAAGATCTCCGCCTCCACTTGGATCGACGTCGCGAAGGCGAGCCTGACGAGCATCCCGGAGGAGTAGTTCTTCAGCTTGAGGTCGATGAACTCCTCCAGTTCCGCGAATGCGATCACCTCGTCGAAGCGCGCATTCGCCTGCCTGCGAGTCAGCCCGAGCATGATCGCGTTGATGATCACGTTGTCGCGGGCCGTCAGGTCCATGTTGAAGCCGACGCCAAGCTCGATGAACGGCGAAAGGCGGCCGGCGATCGAGATGCGCCCGCGATCGACGCCGTAGATCCCAGCTATGCACTTCAGCAGTGTGCTCTTGCCGCTGCCGTTGCGCCCCACGATCCCGAAGAACTCGCCGTGGGCGATCTCCAGCGATATGTCCTTCACGGCATGCAGCTCGTCGTACTCCGTGCTGCGAAACGGGTGTAGCGCCCGCTCCTTCAGAGTCGAGTACTGCTGATGAGGCAGCCGAAAGGTCTTGCTGACGTCATCTATGGAGATCGCCACTGCGTCCATGGACTCGGTGGCTGCTGGCACAGGTGCCGGTCGGGAGATCGTGGTCGACAAGAGTCAGTGAACGCTAGCAATCGTGGGCGCGGCGCCGTTGTGGGACGCCGCCGATCAAGCGCGCTGGAGAACGTAGACGTCCTGGTTGTCCTGGTTACGTCCCGGTGCGAACTCAAGGACACGCCAGCGGGGGCAGAGTTGCGTGAGCATCCACTCGGCGCTCAGGAAGGTCGAGCCCCATTCCGGGTTCACGACCCCCCAATCCCCTTCGGGACCGAACTCCTGCGCGTACCACCAGCCTCGGCTATAGAGCGAGTCGGCGATCTCCCGGGACTGCTCCGCTGTGCGCATGCCGTGAGTCGCATATGTGGCCACGGACGTGAGACCGTGGGTCGTGCACACCAGAACGCCTCCCGGCTGGAGGAGTCGGTGCATGTCCTCGAACCACCGCAGCCCAAGCGGGGGCGCAAAATGAGACCAGATCGAGATCGCGCATATCAGGTCAAGCGAGCCCTGATCCAGGGCGAGGGGGGGAGCGTTGTCGTTGACGAAGAACTCGATGCCCGGCAGGTTCTCGCGTGCCCACGCGATCGCGGCCGCATTGGGATCGCACGCCCGCCATTCGATCTCGGGATACGCGGCTGCCAGGACGCGGACCAGCCGCCCAGACGAGCAGCCGAAGTCGAGCGCAGCGCCCATGGACTCGATGTCCACGCTTGCGCTCGCGAGTGCATCGACGACCATGTCTGCCTCATAGAGACCGCCGGCAGCCGCGAGTGGGCCACGCGCCATCGCGTGAACGCCGTCGGGTGGCTGAGCGGCGCCCAGACCCGCGGCCTGATCGACCAGGGGATCGCCGAGCCACGCTGCGAAGGCGAGCAGCAGCCGTCGGCGGGACATCTCATCTGCTGCGGCGGCGTATCTCGCGCCGAGGTCTGAGTCCGCGCGGATACGCTGCTCGATCTCATTGACGTCCTCCGCACTCAGACGCTCGAACAGCCGCCGGCTCGCGATGCCGTCTTCTGCGTCGAAGGCTCTGGCCGGAGTGTCGCGCACGAATTCGATCGCGTGCGCCGTGCGCACCGATGCGAGGTAGCTGTGTGCGCCGAGGGCGCGGAGCCCCCGGTGCGCGGCAAGGCCGACGAGATGACGTACTCGCCCGCGGGTGATCGGCCTGCTCACCAGCGTGAAGCTACCATGCGCCCATGGGAACCTGCGGGTGCCATCCGGTCGCCCGTAGATCACCTCTTACCTTCTCCTAGGCCGAGCCTCAGCACCTGCCTATATCCTGCCGCCGTATGAGCCAGCCGGCGTTGGACAGCTCACTCGACACGTTGGGAGTCCCAGAGCGATATGACCCTGCGACGATGCGTGCTTCGATGATCGGAGCCGAGCATTTGGCGAGGTACCGCTGGGTGTCCTCGTTGGCGGCGAGCCGGCGCGTCCTCGATGCTGGATGTGGGACGGCGTACGGGTCGAAGCTGCTCGCAGAGGCAGGAGCGACTGAGGTCATCGGAGTCGACGTCGCCCAAGACGTGCTTGACGCGGTGCGACCGAACATGCCGTCATCGGTCATCCTCGAGCGAGCGGATGTCACTAGCTTGCCTTATGACCCGGGCCGGTTCGATCTCATTGTCTGCTTTGAGGTGCTCGAGCACCTTCAGGACGTTGGGCTCGCGCTGGATGAGCTACGCCGTGTCTTGGCGCCCGGAGGCTTGATCGCCGCATCTACCCCAAACCGGGACACGTACCCACCTGGGAATCCTCACCACGTCCGCGAGTTCACTCCTGACGAGTTTGAAACGGAGCTTCAGATCCGGTTCGCCAACGTCAGGCTGGAGCGCCAGCATACGTGGATAACCTCAGGGGTCTTAGACGACTTGGCGTCCCGCGCCTCGGACGATATGGATCTCGGAGATCGCCTCACCGTACATAAGCTGGCGCACAACCATCCGGGCTCAGAGCTCTACACGATCGCGCTGGCCGGCGACGTCGACCTTCCCTCCTTGCCGTCCACGTTCGAGCTTGTTGCGCCCGTTGAGCTCCGTAAATGGAACGACCTGTGGCGCGAACAGGACGAGATCCTCAAACGCCAAGCGGACATGCTCGCTAGCCAAGAGCGGGTGCTCGCTGAGGATGCTACCTACCGGGCTCAATGGGAGCACGAGGTCACGGAACTGCGCAACCAGCTGGCTACGGCCGAGGCTGACATGTCGCGCGGAGCGAAGCTCGAAACCCAGATCGAAGAGCTCATCAAGCTGAACGACGACCTGATTGCGTACAACGACGAGTTGATAAAACGCGACGAGGGTTTGGACGAGCTCGTCGCGATCGCCGAGAGGTACACGGTGTTGGTTGGGTCAACAAGCTGGAGATTGACTGGGCCGTTTCGTGGACTCGCGCAGCTCGTGCGGAAGATGCGGAGATGACGGATGCCCCGGAAGGCTCACAAGGGCCAGTCATCGAGTTCGTGCTGGCCCGCGGACAGAATTACTTCTTTGTCGAACTAGCAGAGGCGCTCGCCCATGAGCTGCATGCACTTGGTGCGCCTTCGCGACTGACAGTCGGCGATCGGCCCGTGCCGAGCCCGGGGCTGATCCACGTGTTCCTACCCCCTCACGAGTACGTCACGCTGTCGTCAGAGTCTCTACCAGCGGACATCGTACGCCGTAGCATTCTGATCTCGGCGGAGCAACCACAGAGCACATTCTTCTCGGAAAACGTGTCGCTCGCCCGGGACGCCGGAGCGATCTTTGACATCAACCCACGATCGGTACGAGCCTATCGGGCGGAGGGAGTGGAAGCGTCGCTGCTCGAGCTTGGCTACAGCAGCCTGTGGGACCGGTTTGGCAAGGAGCAGGGGAGACCGGCGAGTGCTGCTACCGGCGATGGCGAGAACCATGAGCCACAGCGGGACATTGACATTCTGTTTCTGGGTCGCATCACCGACCGTCGTGCGGCAGCTCTGGCGAGGTACGCCGGGCTCTTTGAACGCTTCCGCTGTCATATCGGACTATCGGACAACTCACGACCAAACGTAGCGACGGGAGGGGCGTTCGTCGCTGGCGAGGATAAGCGAGACCTCTTGGCGCGTGCAAAGGTTTTGCTGAATATCCACGCTGACGACGTCCCCTACTTCGAGTGGCTTCGCATTGCGGAGGCCGTCTGTGCTGGGTGTGCGGTCGTCAGCGAGTACTCAACCGATCTCGAGCCGCTCGAGTGGGGCAAGCACATCGTCACTGGCCGACCGGGAAGCCTAGGCCTGCTGTGCTCCTGGCTCGTGGAAGACACGCCACGAAGAGAACTCATGCGCGAACAAGCCTACGAGCTGCTTGCGCGCAAGCGACCGCTCGCAAATGCCGCACGTGAGCTCCTCAGCGTGGCGCGCCAGATCGATTCGCGTCCCATAGAGCGTCAGGTGGTGCTCACTGCCCGTCAAGAGCGAGCGCGACGCCATTGTTCACACGATAGTGACGGCATCTTGCAGCAGCCGCTCACACGCCCCGATCTGAGCGAGGGTGACATGCTTGCCTTGAGGGCACTGAAGGCCCAGCAACTCGCGATGGTCGCCATGCGCCGAGAGCTCACCCGCTTGGAGCAGAAGATCGTGAAGGGCGGCGCCTGGGAGCCATGCACGCAGGTCCGTGGTGAGTCGGAGGCGTGGGCGTCCGGGGCTTGCGCGCTTTCGGTCGTTGTGCCCCTCTACAACCACGCAGCCGAGGTCCTTCATGCACTTGACTCGCTGGAGCGATCTTCGGGGCCCGATTGGGAGCTCGTCGTCGTCGATGATGCCTCGACAGATGCGGGAGGACACGGCGTGTTGGACTGGATGGAGAAACACCGACACCGACCTTGCCGGCTGGTGCGGCATGACGTGAATCGCGGTCTGGCAGCCGCACGGAACACGGGTATTGAGCATGCTCGCGCCGATCGACTGCTCATGCTTGATGCTGATAATGAAGTACGCACGATTGCCATCCCGCGGCTGATGGAAGCTCTGGACGCCGATCCAGACGCGAGTTTTTCATACGGGATAATGGACCGGTTCTCGAGCGACGGTCCGGAGGGTCTGCTGAATTGCTTTGGCTGGGACCCCTTGAGGCTCCGCCTTAGCAATTACATCGATGCATTTGCGCTGATTCGACGAGATGCAATTGTGGCTCTCGAAGGCTACTCATACGATCCACGACTGTACGGTTGGGAGGACTACGATCTCTGGGTTCGCATGGCTGAGTCAGGACGGCATGGTGTTTTCGTACCCGAGATGATTGCCCGCTACCGGGTCAGCCAAAGTTCGATGATTTCTGCGACCAATGTCTCGACCACCGATGCATACGCGGTGCTGGTGGATCACGCGCCAAAGCTTCTGCGAGACCTTGCGATCCCGGGATGAGGCCGCGCGCGGGCGCGCGCGGCCGCGGACGCAGTCCGTCTCAGCTCAAAGTTATCGTCTTGTCAACGCTCGCTTGACGGACCGCAATGGGCTTGTGAGCCGCCAGCTCGCGGAGTGTTGGATCTCGTCCAGCCACGCCCGGTGGCGCTGGAGGTCGGCGGCAAGAAGCGAGACGTGAGCCTGAGCGTCTGAGACGCTGCTGCTGGCAACGAGCTCGAGATCGCTGGTGTCGCGTGTTGCAATCGGTCCTTTGGCCCGGATCGAGCGAGCGGCTGGCCAGATCAGCAGGGACTGCTCGAACAGATGAGTCATGCGCCGTGGGCCATCGGCCCGAAACGCCCCCGTGGAATCTACGACGATCAGACCTACGCCGCCCCAGCACTCGCCGAAACGCTCAGGTATGCGTGCGACATACCCAGGGATAAAGTCAAGATCCACCCATGCCACATGCTCGTATTCGTTGTAGTCAACTTGCTCCAACCCGTGCCGCACGTCTTCGTTAAGCGTGTCGTGCACGAGGATCACAGTGTCCGACACTGCCGGAGAGTTGAGCAGCTGTTCCACATCACTTCGCACGCCGTCAGTCGAATGATCACCGTCGACTAGAACGAAGTCGACCATTTCGCCTGCGTCGTCTATCCGCGCGAGCTCAAGCGGCAGGAGCACGTGGCTGTCCCCCGTTAAAGCCCGCACGTTCGCAATAGCGGCGGTGTCCGAGTAAGGCTCGACGAGGTCGAGCGAGACTACTCGTCTTGAGTGGGTCGCGATCCGCCGGAGGCTCCCGCCCTCGGCGCGCCCAATCTCAATCGCGAGGCGGGGTTTCGTCATCGCTAGCATCCCCTCGATGGCAGCGCGCTCACCGTAAGACATTTGCCAAGGGCGGGGCGAGAACGCAGGTAGATCTCGCAATGGAGGACGCTGGTTCCCCGGCGGATCTGCGCCGTGCGCCGACCGAGCGTTCATTTGGCCGAGCCGAGTACCACGGTGGTGGCGAGCATGATGAGACATATTAGGCGCAGTCTTACCGGGGGGCCAGCGACGCCAGCGGGTCGCCGAGGGATGAGTCGCGCGTCTGGGCGGCAGCGAGGCGAAGCCCGAGGGCTGTCCCAGAATGCCGAGCGCACCAGGAGGCAGCCGACAACCCCCGAACAACGGGAATAGGCTTCGGCTGGCCGCGCCTTATCGTTCACGAGCGCCGGCGAGCGTCTGGCATGCGCCGGGAGCTCATGCGGTACTGTTCGCGAGCAAGGCCACGGGCGGTGCCGACGCAGACGGTTGCGATGGCGTCGGCTGCGGCTGGGCTGGTGACAGGAGCGCGATGGCTATGGGACGACAGGTGAATGTTTGCGGCCGAGGGCACGAGCGCGGGGCACGCGTGGGTGCCGTCGCCTGCGAGTGAAGGCTGCGGCTCACGGCGGCTCTCGTCATGCTTTCGTGACTCGAATGGGGCCGATCCTCAAACGTCTGCGATCGATCGAGCCAAGGTTCGAGGTCGGCGACATCTTCCCGCCCATCGAGCAAGAGCTAGGGGATCACCGACACCTGTTTGTAGGACGTGTACTCAACGCTGGCGCAGGGCATCGCGATATATCCCATCTCGTCGCCGGCGAGCTTGTAAATCAGGACATCGAGACCGGGCTGCACAACGACAACATTCATGTCTACAGTCCGCTTCACGATATTCCGTTTGACGACGGCTATTTCGACGCGGTGATCTGCAATGCCGTGCTGGAGCATGTGGAGAATCCGGAGGAGGTTGTGGCGGAGTTTGCCCGCGTGATTCGCCCGTGCGGCGCCCTATATCTCTGCGTGCCTTTCATGCAGCCCGAGCATCTGGACCCGTCTGATTTCCAGCGCTATACCGTCGACGGACTCGCGGCACTCGTGCGCCGAAATGGCTTCGACGTGCACGAGGCAAGCGCGATGCATTCGGTCTACACAACTCTCGGCTGGATCTTCGTCGAGTGGCTGCGGCCATTCCCGGGCTGGCGCGGCTGGCTCTTGCGGTGGGCGATCCTGCCCTGGGTGCGGCGTAAGGCCCTGACCAGCACGAGCCAGATTCGCTCACTGGCGTCGGCATTCCGAGTGATCGCCGAGCGTCAGGCGTGAATGCACTCGACCCGGTGAGCACGGAGGCGGCAACGATCGCCAAGCGGATGGCAACGAAGTTGGGGTGTGAGACTGTGGCGCTAGTGGGCTGCGCTCGACCTCCGCTCATCACGGACCTCGGCGCATCGCGGCTCGTCGGCTTTGACGCCCCCGAGCATGTGAGCTACGCCGCCGCTGTGCTCCCTACCGCGACGTGGCGCCCGCTGGGCGATGCAGTCTTGTGTATCGGCGAGCTCCCCTCCCCGCTTGTCATGATCTCAGCGCTTGTGCTCGACGCGCTCGACAACGACGAGCTCGCGGCGATTCTCCGCTTCACACCGGCTGCGATCGTAATCGACGTTGACGACTACGCCGGCACCGGCATCCACGCCCTGCATGAGCAAGTCACGCGACTCAGCGAGCGCGGGGTTCTCTGCCTGCGCGCGGAGCTGATCGCTCCGGCCTCGCATATCTCCCATCGAAGGTCCAGCCCGGCGATCATTGTTTCTGATGGGCGCGACGCGCGTGTACCGTTGCTCGTTGAGACGGGTCTTCACAGTCTGCGTCTCGACACCGAGGTCGACGCGTTCTCGGCGGGCTCGCGACCGGCTCGCGTGTGCATCGTGTCCTACGAGGTTGTTGGACCGAGCCGCAACGGGGGAATCGGTACCGCCAACACGTCGCTCGCGCTTGCTCTCGCGCGCGCCGGACACGAAGTAACGTTGCTCTTCACCGGTGGTTCGAGTAACGCCGACTCGCTCGCGCAGTGGCGCCGGAACTTCTACGAACATGGCGTGGCCTACGAGGAGCTCGAAGGAGATCGTGTCGACTCGATCGGCAGCCCCCACCTCAACGTCAAGCGCGCCTGGGCCGCGTATGAATGGGTGCTGAAACAACACGAGCAAAGACCGTTCGACGTCATTCATGGGCCGGAGTGTCAGGGACATCTGGCTTATGTCGCCCTAGCGAAGCGACACGGGATCGCTTTCGAGCACACACAGGTCGTCACCGGTGTGCACTCGCCAACTCGCTGGTGCTACGAGGCCAATCGGGAGCCGATGGACACGCTCGCCTCGTTCACCGATGAGTACCTCGAGCGGACCGCCGTTTGGGCGTCAGACGTCGTGATTAGCCCAAGCGGCTACATGCTCAGCTATCTGAGAAGTCGCGGATGGCAACTGCCTGAGCGCACGTTCGTGCAGCAGTACATGACCTCGCAGGCGATTCGCGAGATACGCAGGCTGTACGGCGAGGCCGCGCCCGCTGGGGAGGACTCGGTGACGGAGATCGTGTTCTTCGGCCGCCTTGAGGTTCGCAAGGGCATCGAGGTCTTCTGCGATGCGCTCGACGAGCTTGCAGAGGAGTCGGTGGGCGATCTCGCTGTCACCTTTATGGGGTCGGCCGTGTCTGTTGGCCGCGAGCCATCGGCGAGCTACATCGACCGACGAGCGCGCGCCTGGCCGTGGAAGGTCACGACGATGACCGGGGTCTCACACGCCGACGCGGTCGCCTACCTCGGCGAGGGCGGCCGACTGGCTGTGATGCCGTCTCTGGTCGATAACTCGCCGAATACCGTGTACGAGGCGATTGCACTCGGCGTACCGATGATCGTGTCCCGTTCGGGCGGAACCGCCGAGCTCATCGCGGTTGAGGACCTCGAGCGCTGCAGCTTCGCCGGCCGGCCGGGAGATGACATGCTCGAACCCGCTCAGTTCAACGGGTCTACGCCGAGGCACGACGGTGAGTCGCTCAGCCAGACGCTTCGCAAAACGCTCGAGCAGCGATTCGTTGGGGTCCGCCCAGCGATTGACCGCGAGGCAAATGATGCGTGCCACGCCGACTGGCACGCTGCGCTCGCGATCGAAAGGGATGCTGCGCAGCCCGTCGCCCGTTCCCGACCCGTCCCACGGGTCAGCGTCATCGTTGCTGCGCCTGCGACGGACCGAATTCCCCAGCCCTATGCGGACATGGACGCAGAGATCGTGGTGGCTGTCGCCGAGGCAACCAGCCGCGGAACACGCGAAGGCCGATGGCGTGTTGTGAGAACGGGAGACGTCTCGCCAGGTCGCGCGTTGGCATTGGCGGCACACGCCGCGACGGGTGACCTCCTGCTGGCTTTACCGATCGACGTCATCCCGGAAGCCCGAGCGCCGACCGTTCTTGCCCGAGCTGCTGCCGAGTCGACGGCCGACGTCTTCGTCTTTCCGGTACGCGATGTCCCCGACGAAGCCGAGGACGCCGGCCAAACGGTGGGTGTCGTCGTCCCCGTTGGCGGTCCAGCGCTCCTGGGTCTCTCGTATCCCTACTTCGGCACCTGCGGCTTTGCGATCCGCGCTGACGCGTTCCGCGCGCTTGGGGGCTTCAACGAATCGCCCCTACTCGCCGCCCCGTCGATTGACTTGCTCAACCGCGCAGCGCTTGCGGGGTACCGAATTGATGTGGTGCCAGCAGTGATAGCGCGCCGTGTTGAGCCCGATCCGCTACGTTCGCTCTACAGCAACACTGTCTGGATCGAGGCGACGCCCTGGGACGTAGTGCCCGAGGAGCAGCTCGAGATGCTCCGACCATTCTGCCACGCCGAGATGACTGCGGAGCTTCCCGCGCTGTACCGAAGATCCCAACAGCTGGTCGCCGACCTGCGCGGATGGCATGACGCCCAACACGCGCGCTGGGAAGAGGTCTACAGCGAGCATCGCGCGCACGCCGAACGGGTCCAGCAGGCACACGATGCGGTCGCGCTCAGCGAGAGTCGGCTACGTCGCCGGATGAGTGACGCCGAGCGGCATCGCAAGTGGAGCGATGAACAGCGCCGGCAGTTGGAATCACAGCTCGAGGTCGCGTATGGCAGCCGCTCGTGGCGGATCACCGCGCCACTCCGCGCGCTTCGAGCTCGTTGGCGCTCGACATGAGCGAGCTGCGCACAACCGTTGACCGCCTGTTCGGCTTAGGTCGCGCCGACGAGGCGTTGCGAGTCGTCGAGGCAGCGCTGGAGGCGGCACCGGGCGACACCGAGGTTCTTACCTTGCGGGCTTTGTGCCTAGCCGAGATTGGCCAGTTCGAGGTTGCGCTCGACGTCGCGAGACTCGTACTCGCACGTGACCCGGGTAACACGGAGGTCAGCGGGCTTCTGCACGCACTAGAGCCGACGCTGGCTCCCCCGTCCTACGGTCCTACGAATCCGCTCCACCGCTCGTATCGCACCGAGGTGCCCACGGACCTCCTGCTGCGAATGCAGCAAGCTCTGCATCATCAGCGCTATCACGGTCGGCAGATCGTCAAGAACCCCTTCGACCTCATGCTCTACCAGCGGCTCGTTGAAACGCTGCGCCCGGGGACGATCATCGAGATCGGCTCCAAGGCCGGGGGCAGCGGACTCTTTTTCGCTGACCTGCTACACAACTTCAGCGTCGACGGGCGTGTCCGTTCCTTCGATGTCGTGCCGGTCACGGACGTCAGTCATCCTCTTGTTACGTTTGCGTACGGCAATGGCCGGTATCTTGCCGAGGCGCTCGATGACGACGAGATCGCCGCAATGGCACGGCCGCTGCTCGTAATAGAGGACGCCGACCACACTGAGGAGACCACCGGAGCTGTTTTGGCGTTCTTTCACCGGTATCTCGAGCTGGGCGATTGGATCGTTATTGAGGACGGCAACCTTTCCGATCTCTACCCGGAGCAATATCCTGACTGGAGCAGCGGCCCGCACCGCGCGCTGCAAGCGTTCCTCCGTGAGCACGCGGCGGATTACCGCGTCGGAGCAGAGTACTGCGACTTCTACGCCTACAACGGCACAACGGCCTCGAACGGCTTCCTCGAGCGAGTCGGCCACAGCACCGGTTCCATGCCTTCAGAGTCATGACGAACGCGGTTGGGGATCCATCCTATTGCGAGCGAAGCGGTCGACCACGGCGTCGAGTTGTTCAGGTCCGCCAATCCCAGCAGCGAAATTCGCGCGGCGGCAGCTCAAGCGCCACGGCTCCCGCCGCTCGTTGACCCATATCGAGATCAAAGAGCGAAAGTTCCGCTCCCCTCGCGTTTATCTCTGCAGCTGCGATACCCGTGCCTCGACACTTCACCTCAGCCTCGTAACGAACCCAGGAGCGCAGGAACTCACGCGCCCGCGCGGTGGGGGTGAGGCGAGCCAGAAGGCGGGCCTGAGCGGATCCGAGCGAGCGGGCCGCGACGGCAACCTCGTCGATCGGGCGACGCGCGATCTCGACATCCACACCAACGGCGCCGGACCCCGCGAACGCGTAAAGCGCCAACCGTCCGGAGTGCGAGAGGTTGAACCCGGGGGCTTCGGATGTCCGCGACGCCGGTGGCGTCCCATTTACTCCGGTGCGGTGGTCTTGGAGCCCCGGCTTGCCGTAGGTTCCGGTATCAAAACGCAGATCTCGCGGATCGGTCCCGAGGTACTCGCCGAGAAGCGCCCGGAGCACGCCGCGCGAGCGCGCCCACAGCTGGCCTTTGTGTGCGCTGGCAAAGCCCCGGGCGCGCGCAAGCTCATCGCGCGGCAGCAGATCGAGCAGCTCATTCGACATAGTCTCGAGGTCGGCTCGCCAGACGTGCACGGCATCCGGGGCTAGCCTTGGGTGAAGTGGGCCGGAATCCCATGCTAGGTCAGTCGTCGAACGCTCCCAGCGGCCGGTCATGGTCGTGTCCACCGCCGCCGATGATAGGGGCATGCCCAACCGTGCTCGCGTGCTCACCCATCCAGCGAGGGGCGGGACGCTTCGACGCCTGCTCCTAGGGGTGTGTCTGGCGGGGATCTTGGGGGCCGGAGTCGGCACGGCCAGTGCTCCGCCCGCAGCGGCCGCGGAACCCGGCGTCGTCGTCCCAGGCCCGAGCGCTCTCCACGTCAACGAAGTCAAGGCACTCGGCACCCACTGGGTGCGCATGTTCCTGACCTGGCCGGACCTTCAGCCCTCGCGTGGCGTGTGGGCGCCGAACTGGGTCGCCTACTACGAACAGGCCTTCAGCGCCCTGCCGGCCGGCACGAAAGTGATCCTCGACGTCGTCAACTCTCCACGCTGGGAGACCGGCTCGACCAACGAACACACGCCCCCGGCCAAACCCAGCGAGTACGCGGCCTTCATTGGCGCTCTCGCCCAGAAATGGGCGGGACGCGTCGCGGCGTATGAGATCTGGAACGAGGAGGACCACTCGCGCTGGTGGACCGGAGCGCCCGATCCCGCGGCCTACGCTCGCCTCCTGAAAGCCGCCTATCCCGCCGTCAAGGCCGGCGATCCGGGCGCGACGGTCGTCCTCGGCGGCATGACGGGCAACGACTACTCCTTCCTCGAAGGCGTCTACCAGGCGGGCGGGAAGGGCTCCTTCGACGCGGTCGGCGTCCACACCGACACCGCCTGCAACATCCTCTCGCCGTACCTCTTCCTGCGCGGGGAAGACGGTCGGATGATCCCCGACTCGTTTCTCGCCTACCGTGAGGTGCGCGCCACGATGCTCGCCAACGGCGACGACAAGCCGATCTGGATGACCGAGACGAGCTGGCGCACCACGAGCGCCACGTGCTCGGAGGGAGCGTGGGCAGGGAAGAAGGCCGAAGGCGTCACCGAGGAACAGCAGGCGATCTTTCTGAGCCAGGCCTACCACTGTCTGGCGCAGGACCCCTACGTGCAGGTGGCGCTGTGGTTCCCGCTCCAGGACGAAGGCGGCATTGTCGCAGGGCTCGTCCGGGCCAACGGGTCCCACAAGCCCTCCTTCGCGGCGATGCAGGCATATGCGAGCCAGGGGGACCAGCTGACCGAACCGTGCGGAACGGTCATCGGCCCCAAGATCACCGTCGTCTCGCCGGGCAGCCAGCAGTCATACACCGGTCCGATGCCGATCCACGTCTTCGCGTCGAGCCCAGCCGGGGTGTGGCGGATCAGGCTCGTCGTCGACGGCAAACTGGTACGCAACTTCGACGATCTCTCCTACCCCTCGGGGCTCTCGGGCGCGATCATGTGGATGGGGGGCAAGCACATCTCCCTCGGCAGCCACACGCTCAGGGTTCTCGCCTACGACAAAGAGCACAACGTCTCCGAGGTCAGCGTCACGGTCTTCCACGGCGCCAAGGGCGCTCACGCCAAAAGCGCGCCCGGGCACACACCCTCCCACCACGCCAAGAGGAAGCACCGCAAGCGCAGGACGCGGAAGCACCACCACCGCACCAAACACCGCTAGCCCGCGGCGCGATCTGTAACCTGCGCCGCCGTGCGCGCCGTCCCGCTCAGTCTCGCCGGCCTCGTGGCCATCGAGCCCGCCGTCCACGGCGATGAGCGGGGCTTCTTCGCCGAGACCTACCGGCGCGAATGGCACGCCGAGATGGGGATCGCTCCCGAGGAGCACTTCGTCCAGGACAACCACTCGCGCTCGAGGCGAGGGGTCGTGCGGGGCATGCACTTCCACGTCGGCGACGGCGTCGCCAAGCTCGTGCGCTGCGCTCGTGGGCAGATCTTCGACGTCGCGGTGGACCTCCGCCGGGGCTCGCCGACCTACGGTCAGTGGGAGGGCGTGGAGCTCGACGAGCAGCGCATGCGGGCGCTGTACGTGCCCGTCGGCTTTGCCCACGGCTTCTGCGTGCTCAGCGACGTCGCCGACGTCCTCTACAAGCAGACCGCCTACTACGATCCCGACGTCGAGCGCGGGATCGCCTGGAACGATCCGGAGATCGGTATCCGGTGGCCGCTGCCCGTCGACGAGCTGATCGTCTCAGAGCGCGACGCCGCCGCTCCGAGCCTGCGTGAGATCGCGGGCGAGCTGCCGTTCACCTGGCATTCGTGAGGCGTCGGCTCGCGCGCCTTGTCATCCTTAGGTGTCGATGTTCCACCGACTCGACGTCTACCTGCGCGACCGCACCAACGGCTACACCGTCGACCCGGCCCAGTATCTGATCGTCGCCTACGTCGCGCTCGGCGCGCTCACGCTGATCGTGCTGAGCGGCGCGGCCGTGCGCCTCACGGGATCGGGGCTCGGCTGCCCCGATTGGCCGAAGTGCTACGGCAAGGCCTACCCCCCGCTGAACGCCCATGCCGTGATCGAGTTCTCGAACAGGGTCATCACCGCGCCCGTGTCGCTGGCCGCCGGCGCCGCCTGGGTTCTGGCGCTGCGCCGTCGCCCCTATCGGCGGGACCTGGCGTGGCTCGGCGCGCTGCTCCCGGCCGGCGTCATCGCCCAGGCCGTGCTGGGTGGCTTCACGGTCCGCGGCGCGCTGGACTACGGCTACGTGATGGGGCACTTCGCCCTCTCGATGTTGATCCTCCTCGCAGCCGTGCTGCTGGTGTGGCGCGCCTCGCACGAGCCGGCCGAGGAGACGCCGGCGGAGCGGAGCGCCGCGACCGCCGCCGCGAGCGACAGGCGCCTCGTGTGGTGGCTGCGAGCGTTGGTGGCGCTCGGTGCTTTGACGATCTTCGCGGGCACGGCCGCGACCGCCGCGGGCCCGCACGCCGGCGGCTCCCCGGGGCAGAAGATCAATCGCCTGAACTTCGACGGGCGAGGGACGATGGACTTCGTGATCCATCGCCACGGCGAGATCGCGCTGGCGTTCGGCCTGCTGGCCGTCGGGATCTGGTGGCTCGCGCGGCGCAGGCGCGCGGATCAAATCGTGCAGCGAGCGCTCACCACGCTATGCGTCCTGCTGGCACTGCAGGGGGCGGTCGGGCTCGACCAGTACAAGACGCACCTGCCCACGGAGCTCGTCTGGGTGCACGTCGGCCTGGCCTCCTGCGCCTGGTTGGCGGCCCTGTGGGCCGCCTGCGCTGCCGGTGCATTTGCGCCACGCAGGGCTCGCACGGCCGCCGAGCGGCCCTCGGAAGGCGCTCTCAGGGGGGTCGCACCGCTGGAGTTCCCCGGAAATTAGGGGTTCCCGGCTAGGCATTCCGGGCTTTTTCGCGTCTGGCCGTCCTCCCAAGCGGTTAGCCTGCTCGCAGCAACAACACTCAAGAAGGGAGTGGCATGACCAAGAACGAGCTAGCTGAGCGGGTCGCGCAACGCAGTGGACTGTCCGCGAGCCAGGCCCGGCAGGTGGTGGAGACGACACTCGAAGCCGTCTCCGACGAGCTGGCCGCTGGTGGTGAGGTCTCGCTTGCCGGCTTTGGCAAGTTCAGCGTCAGCCACCGGGCTGCCAGGCAGGGCCGCAACCCGTCAACGGGGCAGACGATTCAGATCGGGGCCAGCAAGGCCGCGAAATTCTCGTCGGCGAGCGCACTGAAGAAGCGTCTGAACCCCTGATCCGCTTCCCTGGAGGTCCCGGGTGCTCACCGGCCTCGACCGGCCGGTGAGGACCTGGAGCCCACAGGCGACCGTGGGCGCTCAGGCGCTTCGCGACCGTGGATGGCGGCGCAGGTCGTCCTGCGGGATCGCCTCCCAGGATGCGGCCGAATCGACGAACTGCCGGTACTGAGGGCGGATGCCGGGGTCACAGTCGAGCGCTCCCAGCCGCACCGCGACCTCGGCGTCGGAGAACGGGTCGCCGCTGAACAGGGCCGAGCCGCAGCTCGCGCAGAAGAGCTTCGGCCTACCGCCCGCGGGCTGGTAGGAGCGCAGCTCCCCGGCGCCCTGCAGCAGCGTGAAGCCATCCTGCGGCACGCGCCCGTTGGCGCTCGACCCCGTGCCGGTGCGCCGCTAGCAGTGGGTGCAGTGGCAGTAGCCCGCCGACACGAACGGGCTGGTGATCTCAAAGCGCACCGCTCCGCAAAGGCATCCTCCCTGAAGCGGCTCGGACGGGGTGGGTGGTTGGTGCGGCTCGGGCATGCACATGCATCGTAGGGGCCACTGGACGTACGTTCGAGCCGGCGTGAAGTTTGCCCGCGTCGACTGTCACAGTGCTGTCCAGATACCCAGAGGCCGCCACAGTCCGGGCGGTCGAGGAGGTTGCAGAATGAAACGGATTCTTCTCGTTGCAGTCAGTTCCTCGTCGCTCGCACTCGGCGCACCGGCGGTCGCATCGGCGCACCATCACGCCAAGCACCACCACGCCAAGCACCACCATGCGGCACGAGCGCGCGTGCTCGACTTTCGTGCTTCGGCGCCGGCGACGCCCGCCACGCCCGGCTCGCCGGCCACTCCAGCCACACCGAGCACGGAAAGCGTGGGAACGGTGACGTCGTTCAAAGAAGGCGTGCTGATCATCACCCTGACCGACGGCACGGCCGTCAGCGGAAAGGTCACCGAACAGACCGAGATCCACTGCACGCCCGCCACCCCGCCCACCGGCGGCGATGACGACGAAGGCGGCTCCGGCGAGGGCGACCAGGGCACCTCGAGCGAAGGCGACGAAGGCTCACACGGCGACGCTCATGCGGCCTCGAGCGGCGACGACGGCGAAGACGGTCCTGACGATGGGCAGCAGAGCTGCACCACGGCGGCGCTCGTTCCGGGCGCGATGGCGCGCGAGGCCGAGCTGACCCTCGGCAGCACCGGCGCGGTCTGGGATCGGATTGACCTCATCCAGTAGTCGACGAAGGGCAACGAGGAGCACTTCGAGGCGGGGACGGGAAAGGGACCGGCCCCCGCCTCCTCTGACGTTTCGCCGCACGAGGCGAGAGTTCCGGCCTACGACGGTGTCTGAGTTCGCAGAACCCATGAGAGCCAAAGCCGATATCGCCCAGGCGGACGCGCGAGGGCAGCCATGACCGCGGCCGGGCCGCCGTGCGTTCAGGGAGCGCGATGAGCCCGGGCGGCTTCCCCCACCTGCCGGTCGTCCAGTCGGACCACCGCCTGATCGCGCTGGCGCGAGACGGCGACGAGGGTGCATTCGAAGCCATCGTTCGCCGATATCGGCGTCCCCTGCTCCGCTACTGCCGGCGCATGGGCCTGTCCGAGTCTCGCGCCGAGGACGTGGTGCAGCAGGCCCTGCTGCGAGCGTGGATGGCGCTCGGACGCGGGGGCGAGGTGCGCTCACCGAAGGCCTGGCTCTACCGTACGGTTCACAACACCGCCGTGAACGCCATGCGCGGCGCGCGCGAGCACGGTCCTCTGGATGACGGCGCACCCGCCGACTTCGCGGCCTCCGCCGAGAGCGACTTCGAGCGCCGCGTCGCCGTGCGACAGACGCTGGGCCACGTCGCCGCCCTGCCGCAGATGCAGCGAGAGGCGATTCTCCTCACGGCGATCGATGGCCATTCGCACGAGGAGATCGCGAGCGCGCTCGGGGTCACGCACGGAGCAGTGCGCGGTCTGCTCTATCGCGCGCGAGCCACGCTCCGCGATGCGGCTGCCGCGGTCGTTCCCCAGCCCGCGCTCCTCTGGACGAGCGGCCTTCTCGGCAGGATGACCCCGACCGTCGGCAGGGTGGCCGAGCTGTCGGCGCCCGCCGGCAACGGCGACGTCGGCGCAATGCTGGGCAAGGGCGCGGCGCTGGCCGCCACCGCAGCCGTGCTCGCCGTCGGCACGGGCATCGTGCCGCTGCCACGGCACCCGGCGCACCGGTCGAAGGCAGCAGTGCTCGCGCTAGTAGACGTCGCCCCGGACACGGCTCAGGCGGCGAGCCGTTCCGCGTCCGCCGCGGTGTCCGTCGGCGATCCGGTGGGGTCCAAGGGGGTCACGCCCTCGAAGGCCGGAGACCTCAAGTCGAGCTCGGGCGAGCTCAGGTCTGGCGCCGTCAGGATGTCGGCTTCGGCGCTTCCGCCACGGCCCTTGGGGGCAGCCGGAGGCGAGCCCGCAGGCGGCCGCGCGTCGGGCCAGGGGTTGCGCGAGAGCTCGGGCGTCGACGGCAGCGCCGTTCTATCTCCGGAAGGGGAGTCACTCCGCGCCGCAGGCGGTTCGACTAGCACAGGCTCACGTCATGACGGCGAAGCGGGATCGGACGCCTCGTCCTCCGATGTACCCAGCACCCCGGGCGCCGCCACGGTCGGTCGGGACGGGAAGGGCGGGAGCGAATCACCGCCGCCCGAAGCACAACCGAGCTCTCCTCCCGCGGGGGGAGCAGACGGCGGCGCATCCCCTCAGCTCGCCGACGCCAGCCCCGCGGAACTCCCGGGACCGTAGCCTCGCACCCTCGCGCGCCAAGGTCCGCCTCGTCTGGCAAAGTTGCGCTGATGCGGCGAGCCGGCGCGAGCGGACGAGTTCGGTGGGCGGCTTTGCTCCTCGCGCTCGGCGTGCCGGGCGTGCTCGCCCCGGCGGCGGGCGCTCTGCCCGGTCGGGCGCCGTTCGTCAACAAGTTGAGCGCGCCTGCGATGCCGCCACTGATCCAGTTCGGCAGCGACCTGCACTGGGAACCCGCCCCCCTCCTCGGCGACTTCGAAGGGGACGCCGAGTTCTGGGACCTGTTCTACACGGCCGCAGAAGGCATCAGCCGGGAGGCGCCGACCGTACCCGTCGACGGCTGGCTGTCGGGCGTCTACGTCAAGGGGCGTGCCGTCTCGGGCGACATGCCCGGGCCCGGCGGCAGCCAGCCCTTCCGCGTGGGCGTCGAGCAGCCGCTCCCGGACGGCCGCTTGCAGGTCCTCTCGACCTCGAACCCGCCTTTCCAGCTGCCTGGCACGAACGGGACCTACTACTACTGGATCGGACCGCCCTACACCGGCTTTCAGATGCCGCTCAAGCCCGGCGAGTACGTGAGCTTCGACACCCGTGGCGGCACGTTCGCCGTGTTCGGCTCCGCGCCCGGTTCGTCGAGCGCCAGCACCGTAGGCAAAGGGCAGGAACAGAACGCGGGGGTGATCTGGACCGGCACGCCCCACCCGGGGGTCGAGCTGCTCATGCGGATGGTCGAGCAGCCGAAGGTCTCGACGGCGAAGCTGGAAGCGGCGGTGCCGCTGATCGGCAAGGCGCTCACGCTCGAGCAGGAAGCCGAGCCGGCGAGGCCGAAGGCGGCCAAGCAGAAGGTGAAGAGCTCCATCGGCGAACTCAGAGCGGCGGCCGCGCTGGTCCACCAGGCGGGCGAACCCAAGGAGGGTGAGCTGAGCCACGACAGCGAAGTCAGCATCGAGCACTATCTGAGCGAGGCGCTGGCCGAAGACAAAGCGGCGCTCACGGCGAAGAACACGCACGCCCGCAGCGGGCGGATCAGAACGGCCATGGGAGCCAAGCGCTCGGCGCTCGGTGACATCGCCAAGGCCAAGAGCCTCGCCCGGCAGGTGCCGTAGCCGTAGTTCCTCAGTGCGTTGCTCGGGCGGTCTCCCTTGGACCGGAGCGGGAGACTGACGAGGTGAGCCGAGTCATCGACGAAGTGGTGCCGCACGTTACTGAAACCGCCACGGTCGCCCGCGGAAGCGGAGTGCCCGTGAACGCCATTTGCCGCTGCATGCGTCTATCAACGCGTCTGCGAGTGCATGCGAGCGTACAGCCCGTGCCCTGGCTACCCACGGCTCGCTTGCCTGCGCGCACGCCTGTACTGGCTCTGAGTCAGGAAACTCCCGCTTTACTTGCTCATGTAACGCAATAGCCTGACGGCGTGGACCGATTTCGAGGAGCAACATCGTCTGCGCAAGCTGCAACATCGCCTTGACCTCTCCGTCGGCGCGCGCGACAGCTCGCTCCATAAGGGTCCGCTTTTCGTTTCGTGACAAGTCGGAACGAAGTTGCAGTCGCAGCAGCGACTCGGGGATCTCGCGCTCGAGTACGTACACGTACGAGGCGTGGGGCACGTAGCTGATCCACGTGAAATAGTCGCTCAGCAACTCCATCGTGATGTGAATCCAGGGACAGAAGCCGTAGGCGTAGTCCTGCTGGACAACGACCGCTCCAGGGATCAAGCACCCGAAGAACTGATTCAGAAAGAGATCGTTGATCTCCCAAGACTTGAGAATGTCGAGGAACAGAAGCTCGATCGGCTCTCCATGCCAGCCGATGTTGCAAACGTCGCCCTCGCGCACATGTAGGCGCTCCTCAAACCCGCGCAGGTTGCCGTCAAACACGTGTCGAAAGCTTGATCCAATCTTTGGGCTAGGCAGCGAACTTGAGAAGTTAGGCACCGTGTACTCCTCCACCTCGAAGCGATCGTAGGAGAACACGACCTCGTCGGCCACCGAATCGCTTCGATCTCCCAGGCCGGCAGCGAGAGCCTTAGTCGACCCCCCAAGAAAACATCCGGCGTCTACAATCCGTCCGGCACCGGAGCAGTGGTTTCGCGCGAGACCGTAGAGGAGACCCAGCTCGGCGGGGCTGAGCATAGAAGGCGTGTCCAAGACGTCCGTCGGTGCGGTCCAACCGTTCGCCGGCAGGGCCAGGAGGTCGCGGGCGCCACGTGATTCGGGGTTGATCGTTCGCGTCGTCTGGGGAGCTTCCCTCTACGTCGCTCAATCCGCAATCGGTCGTTCGGAGTAGAAGGAAGTCGGCCCGGCGAGCATGGCGAATCCCGGGTGATCTGAGCCGTGACAGCGAACATCGAGCCCGGTTTGCCCGGCTTCCTTCGCCGGAGTAGCATCGTCATCCCGCACAGGGGAGGACTTGGCGAAGGTTGCAATGAAGCTCAGCCTTGATCTGGGGTGCGTCGCACGAGGAGCCACTAGTGGCCCTAGGCGACTGCTGATCGCAGCCGCGGTCTGCGCGGCGGCGTTCACGTCGGGCAGCGCTTCAGCCACGGCCGACTCCCTGTCGGTATCGGTCAGCCCCAACCCCGTGATTCAGATCTATCCCTCGCCCGAAGCTACGGTCACGATCAGCGGGATGGCGGCACCGCAGTACCTGAAAGTGTTCGCCATGTACAAGCCCGCGAGCTCGGGCGCCTGCGCATCGACGTATCGGAGCGACCCAGGCAAGCAGTGGACCGCCACGTTCGGTCCGCCGCAGGCCGCGGACGGAAGCTTCAGCGTGCAGGGGGCTATGCAGGTGGGACCCGAAACGCCGCCGGGCGCCTATGTGATCTGCGCGTGGGCCGAACGAGCCGATGGGTCAGAGCTCGGCCCCGTGTCGACGTCGCTGACCGTGCGGCTGCCAAAAGCCTCGCTCGTGATCGCTCCCCCCTTGGCAGACCCCAGCGGATCTGGCTTCAAGGTGACGGTTACGTACTCGCTGGAGACGGGCACGGCCTCGATCGGCGTGTTCAGCTACGACGATTTCTCGAGGACCCATCCCTGTCCGATCGAGCAATCGATACCGCCGGGGTCGCTTGCGCCCGTCTACGAATTCGTGGTCGGTCCGGGTCCGCCGTTGAGCGGCACGCTGACGCGCTCGGCCATCTCCCCGTTCGGCGGCAAGCTCGCCGCGGGCTTCTGGCGCGTCTGCGGATATATGGACCAGGCCAACGCGGGCCCGCTCGCCGTCGTGGCGACGTCGGTCATCGTGCCGGTCGGCTCACCCGGCGGTAAAGCGGTGAGGTGCAGGGTGCCGAACGTGAAGCGAAAGAGCCTCGCTCGCGCGAGAAATGCGCTGAGCGCGGCTCATTGCCGCGTCGGGAAGGTGACGCGCAAGACCGGCTCCGGCGGCAGCCGTGGCACCGTGATCTCGCAGAGCCCCAAGGCAGGGACGAGCCTTCCTGCGGGAGCGAAGATCCGGCTCGTCGTGGCTAAGTAGCCGCGGCCGAAGGGCATCAGGCGCACGGTTCGGCGAGGGATCGCCAGTCCAGACCTTGCGTGGGAGGTGCCTATCGCGCAGTCTGCAGAAGCGCCTCCAGGCGCTCGAGCGTCGTCGGCGTGCCCATGGCCACGATTACGTCGCCCGCCTGCAGCGCAGTCTCGGGCGGCGGCTGGGGCTGAAAGTCCGGCCCGCGGCGCAGGCCCACGATCATTGCCCCCCCGCGGATGTCGTCGAGCGTCTGGCCGACCGCCTCGCAGCTGTCGTTCACGACGATCTCCTCCATGCGGTATTCGACGTCCACGTCCACGACCCCGCTCAGCTGGGGATGCAGCGCTAGTCGCGCCATTTCGGTGCCGCTGGACTTGTAGGGCGAGATCACCCGGTCGGCGCCCGCCCGCTTGAGCTTCTTCTCCGTGTCCTCGTTCGCGGCTCGCGCGACGATCACGATGTCGCTCCGGAGCTCACGAGCGGTAAGCGCAATGAAGACGTTGTTCGCGTCGGAATCCGCGCACGCGATGATCGAACGAGCGCGCTGAATACCAGCCTGCTCGAGCACCGCGTCGTCCGTGGCGTCGCCCTCGATGAGCCGCACGCCGAGCGCCTCCGCGCGTGGGCGGCTCTCCGGATTGGCATCGACGACGACGTAGTTGGAGCGGGCGGCGTTCAGGTCACGGGCGACCTGGCGCCCCACGCGGCCGAATCCGCAGATGATGTGGTGGTCGTTGAGCGAGTCGATCATCTTCTGCGTGCGCCGGGCCGCGAGCAGGTCACCGAGGTGTCCAGCCACGAAGAACTCGGCGACCGTGGCCAGTGCGTAGAAGAGCGTACCTACGCCCACAACGATCAGGGCGACGTGAATGATCTGGCCGCCCGTGCTGCGCGGCTGTGGAAATCCGCCGACCGTGGCAGCTGTGTCGAGTGCCCACCGGAACGCATACCAGAGGCCCACGTCCTCGGTGAGTGCCAGGCCGATCATGCCGAGCAGCAGCAGGCCAACGACGCTTGCGCCGAGCAGCGCGATGCGCCGCAGGAAGATCGTCAGCTGGCCATGCGAGGCGGCGCTGGAGCGATTGGGGAGACGGCGCTCCAGAGCTTCGGTCGCCGTGCCGCGCCCGCTCCTAGCGCGCGTTCGTGGGAGGCGTGACTCCATGGCGCGACATCATGTCCGATGCGTAGCCCTTCCGGCCGGCGCACGTCGGGCCGTGTCTCAACGAGCGAGGACAGCCGGTTCCAATAAGCGCCGGTATGTTCGCCCACCCATCTGAGGTGCGAGGGTCAAGCAGGTCAAGGACGCAGCGAGCGTGGCGTGCTCGGCACGCGAGCGAGCGAGGACGCAGAGATGCGCCGAACCTCGGGCCTCAGCCGCAGCCGGTGTTGTTGCCGCAGCTGGAGCAGGTGTAGCAGGAGCCCGTCCGCTGCATCATGCCTCCGCACTGACTGCAAGCCGGCCCCAGATCAAGACCCTGAAGCCGCGCGGGGACGACAGGCGGCGAGTCCGTCAGGGATGCCGCGGCAGGCGTGCTCTCGCCGCCTGCCGCCGAGGCCTCGGGTGTCGAGCTCTGGGGGCCGTCGCCGGCGCCGCTCGGCCCTGCCGTGTCGGAGCCCTGCATCGACTGTGCGGCCTCCTGCGCCATCTTGCGTGCCCGGACCTCGGGGGTGAGGATGCCGAGCTCCTCCTGGGCGTCGGTGTCCAGGAAGCGGGAGGCCAGCCAGCGCATGATGTAGTCGGGCATCGACTTGGCGAACGGGATCTCGGTGTTGCCCGTGATTCCCTCCGGCTCGAAGCGCATGTAGCTGAACTTCTGCACCAGCGTTTCGAGCGGCACGCCGTACTGAAGGGCGATCGAGATCGCCGTGGCGAACGAGTTCATCATGCCTCGGAGCGTCGAGCCCTCCTTGCCGATGTCGGTCAGGAAGATCTCGCCGACCGTGCCGTCGGGGTACATGCCAGCGGTGATGTAGCCCTCGTGCCCGCCGATCGAGAACTTGTGCGTGATCGACTGACGCTCACGCGGCATCCGCTTGCGCTGCGGCCCAGCCTCGGCCAGCGCCTTGCTCACGGCCTGCTCCACGATCGCATCGATGTCGCCCGGAGCCTGCTTTTGCGCGTCTGTCCGCAGGGCCTGTGCTGTCTTCGAGCCGTCGCGGTAGATCGCGAGTGCCTTGATACCGAGATGCCAGGCTTGGATATAGGCGTCGGCGATGTCCTCGACCGTTGCCTCCTGCGGCAGGTTCACCGTCTTTGAGATCGCGCCCGAGATAAACGGCTGCACAGCGCCCATCATCTTGATGTGACCCATGTGGGAGATCGCGCGTTCTCCGACCGCAACGTCGAAGACCGGGAGGTGCTCGTCATAGAGACCGGGCGCGCCGACGATCGTTCCGTGCTCGGAGAGGTGGGCCTCGATCTGCTCGATCTGCTGTTCGGAGTAGCCGAGCGTCTGCAGCGCCAGCGGCACCGTTTTGTTGACGATCGTCATCTGTCCGCCGCCGACCAGCTCCTTGAACTTGACCAGCGAGAAGTCGGGCTCGACGCCGGTCGTGTCGCAGTCCATCAGGAAGGAGATCGTTCCGGTTGGTGCGAGCACCGTCGCCTGCGCGTTGCGATAGCCGTCGCGCTCGCCCAGCTCGACGGCCTCGTCCCACGAGCGCGTCGCGGCGGAGAGCAGCTCGGCGTCCGTACAACCGTCTGCGGGGATCGCGTGGGCAGCGTCGCGGTGCATGCGCATCACGTTGTTGTGCGCGTCGCGGTTCTCCTCATAGTGCTCGTACGGAGCGAGCGCGCCCGCGACCTCGGCCGAGCGGCGGTATGCCCTGCCGGTCATCAGCGCCGTGATCGCCGCCGCAGCGTTGCGACCCTCGTCCGAGTCGTATGGCATGCCGTTGCTCATCAGGTAGGCGCCCAGGTTCGCGTAGCCGAGGCCGAGCTGACGGAAGGCGCGGGCGTTGACCCCGATCTCCTCGGTCGGGTAGCTGGAGGGCCCGACGATGATCTCCTGGGCGAGCAGGATGATGTCGACCGCATGCTCGAAGGACTCGACGTCAAGTGTCCCGTCAGCGCGGCGGAACTTCATCAGGTTCAGCGATGCGAGGTTGCACGCCGAGTTGTCGACGTGCATGTACTCGGAGCACGGATTCGACGCGTTGATCCGCCCGCTGTTCGGAGATGTGTGCCAGCGGTTGATCGTCGTGTCGTATTGCATGCCCGGGTCCGCGCAGCGGTAGGCCGCCTCCGCGATCTCGCTCATCAGCTCGCGCGCGCTCACGGGCTCGCCCACCGGCTCGCCGGTCGACCGTGCGGTCAGCCGCCACTCGCCGTCCTCCTCGACCGCGCGCATGAACTCGTCGGTGACGCGCACCGAGTTGTTCGCGTTCTGGTACTGAATCGACTTGAAGCCATCACCGTCGATCGACATGTCAAAGCCGGCGTCGCGCAGTGCTTCAGCCTTGTCCTCCTCCTTGGCCTTGCACCAGATGAACTCACGGATGTCGGGATGGTCGACGTTGAGCACCACCATCTTGGCGGCTCTGCGTGTCTTCCCACCAGACTTGATCGTGCCGGCCCAGGAGTCGGCACCGCGCATGAACGAGACGGGTCCCGAGGCGGTGCCGCCCTTGGCCAGCGGCTCCATCGAGCCACGGATGTTGGACAGGTTGATGCCCGAGCCCGAGCCGCCCCTGAAGATCATCCCCTCCTTGGTGTTCCAGTCGAGGATCGACTCCATCGTGTCCTCGACGGAGAGGATGAAGCATGCCGAGCACTGCGGGCTCTCCTCGAAGCCCACGTTGAACCACACCGGTGAGTTGAACGCCGCCATCTGGTTCACGAGGATGTGGGTGAGCTCGTGGTTGAACGCTCTGGCGTCCTCTTCGCTCGCGAAGTAGTTGCCTTCACGACCCCAGCGAGAGATTGTCCCCGCGACGCGGCTGATCATCTCCTTCACCGAGCTCTCGCGCTCGGGCGAACCCAGCTGTCCCCGGAAGTACTTCTGGGCGACGATGTTCGTCGCGTTCTGCGACCAGCTCTTTGGGAACTCGACGTCGCGCTGCTCGAAGGCCACCCGGTCGCCGTGTCCGATGCGCGCATCGCGCCGCTCCCACTCGATGGCATCGAACGGATGGGTGTCCGGACTCGTGAAGAAACGCTCTATCGAGAGCGCCTTGCCGGACGCGGTCTGCGGGGATGCGGTGGGGTGCTGGGGTGGGTTCATCGGACCTTCCTCCTCTGCCGCGCCGGCGTGATGGTCGCGCACTCTGAGCTGTTGTCGGGGTCGAAGATCATCCCTCTCGCGCCAGACGGAAAAGCGCGCCGAGATCGAGTCCCGCAACGTGCGAAAAAGAAGAGGAGAACACCCTCAATTGTAGAAGGGCCGGACCCTCGCCGACGGGTCGGAGGGGCCCGTCAGCGTCAGCGCCCGAGGCGAGCCCAGTCCGTGAATTCGGCCCATGTGGCCGACGCACGGACGCCCGCCTCCGCCATCGCGTGACGCAGCGAGACGGTCCAATGCGGCTCGTATGCCTGCCAGCGGGCGATCGCCCACGCGACGCACGCCAGGGCCAGCAGAGCGGCCAGCGCCGCCAGCGCGATCGCCGCTGCCGAGGTGGAGTTGGACGTCCGTCGCGGCGCGCGGGCGGTGGACGCCGCAACGGTCGTGCTCCCCAGCCGCTGGATTTCCGGCGCGGCCGTACCGATGCGGCTGCTCGCGGGAGGGGCGTATGTCGTCGTCGGGACGCCTCCGGTCGCCGCCGGCGCACTGGAGGCGGCCACACCGCCGGCTCCGGCCTGCACCTGTTTGGAGACGGGCGCCAGGGCGCTCGACGCCGGATTGGTGCCGGTGCCGGCGCTGCCCATGGCTTGCGCGGACGCCACCCGGAGCCCAAGGAGCACGAGCGCGCCCGCGAGCGCGAGCGCGAGGGCGCGACGCGCACTGTGCAAGGAACCGGTCAAGGCGCACATGCTAGTCCCGGGGGTGGCTCACACGAGCAGGTCCTGCACCGCGGCGAGGGCATCGACGAGCACCCGCTCGGGTGGCTGGTCGGCGTCGATCACGCGGACTCGGCCGGGCTCTTCGCGAGCCAGCTCGTCGTAGGCGGAGGCGATGGCGGTGAAGAACTCCTCGCTCTCTCGCTCCAGCCGGTCGGGCTCCAGTGCGCGCTCGAGCTGCCGTTCGCGGCCGGCCTCGGGGGAGATGCGCAGCAACAATGTGCGATCGGGTTCGACCGGTCCCGTGGCGAACAGGTTGATCGCACGCACCTGCTCCACGCCGAGCGCGCGCCCCGCGCCCTGGTAGGCCAGCGAGGAGTCGACGAAGCGGTCGAGCAGCACCAGCGCGCCCTCCTCCAGCAGCGGCTGCAGGCGCTCGGCGACGAGCTGCGCCCGGGCGGCGGCGTACAGGAGAGCCTCCGCGCGCGGGGAGACCGTCAAGGACGGGTCCTTCACGAGCGCGCGGATCCGCTCTGCGAGCTCGACCCCGCCCGGCTCCCGAAGCAGCTCCGCACGGATCCCGCGCGAGGCCATCTCCCGCTGGAGCGACTCGGCCAGCGTGGACTTGCCGGCGCCGTCGAGCCCCTCGATCGTGATCAGCGTGCCGCGTGCCACGCGGCCACGGTACAGGCGCCGCCGGGCGGCCGTGCCGTGCCAGGGACCCGGTCTAGGATGCCCCCATGCCCGCGACGGCCGAATCGATCGACTCGGGGGGGAAGCGAGACGGCGTGCTGCCCGGCATCGACGCGCACCCGCACGCCCTGGCGGTGCTCGCCCCTGCGCTTGCGCCGCAGGGGCACCCGTCGCACGCGTATCTCTTCCATGGCCCCGCCGGGACGGGTAAGCGGACGATCGCGCGCGCATTTGCCGCGGAGCTGCTCGCCGAAGGAGCGGACGATCCGCAGGGCGTTCGCGAACGGGTGGGCCGCGACGCCCATCCGGACCTGACATGGGTGACGCCCTCGGGCGCGGCGGAGATGCTGGTGTCCGACGTGGAGGAGCCGGTCGTGGCGGCGGCGACGCGCACGCCGTTCGAATCGACGAGGCGCGTGTTCGTGATCGAGGCGGTCGACACGATGAACGACCAGGCGGCCAATCGCATGCTGAAGACGCTCGAGGAGCCGCCCTCCTTCGCGCACCTGCTGCTGCTCACGGATCGGCGCGAGGACGTGCTGGCGACGATCGCCTCGCGCTGCCAGCACGTGCGCTTCGATCCGCTGCCCTCGCTGGAGATCGCCCAGCGCCTGCAGGGCGTGCCGGCCGAGCGCGCACGGGCCTGCGCGCGGCTGGCGGCGGGCAACGCGCGGCTGGCGGCGCTGCTCGCCAGCGAGGAGGGCGGGGCGCTGCGGGCCAGCGCCGAGGAGTTCGTGCGCTCGGCGCTGGCAGGCTCCACCGGCGGGCGACCGTGGATGGGGCTGCTCGAGCTGGCGAAGGCCGCCGGGTCGGGAGAGGCCGAGGGCGAGCAGCAGCGGATGGCGAGCGACGTCGAGCTGCTGCCGAGCCGCGAGCGCAAACGCTATGAACGCGAACGCCTGGAGGCGAGCCGGCGAGGCGAGCGCAGGGTGCGCACGCAGACGCTCGATCTCGCGCTGAGGCTGGCGGAGCTGTGGCTGAGGGACGTGCTGTGCCTCTGCGAAGGTTCGCCCGAGCTCGTGTACGCGGTCGACCGGCGGCCGGAGCTCGAGCACGACGCGCGCGGCCGCGAGGGCGCGCGGCTGCGTGAGGGGATCGAGCTGATCGGCGACTCGCGTTTGAGCCCCTCGCTCAACGTCTCGGAGGAGCTCGCGCTGGAGGCGCTTGCCTACCGGCTGGAAGCGCTGCTAGGGCCCTGAGGCGATCGGGCCCAGGTTCGGCTCGAGGCCGTAGGTGTCGAACGCGAGGAAGCGCGAGAAGAGACGGTTGTCGGGGCCGTGGAAGTCGGCCGAGCCGGTGGTGAGCATGTCCAGCGCCGCCGCGCGCTCGGCCAGGAGCTCGGTCTGCTCGCGCGTGTGCGTCACGTAGAAGGCCTCGACCCCGTCGATGCCGAGGGCCCGGAAGCGGTCGATGCTGGAGATCACTTCGTCGGGCTCGGAGACGTCCCAGAAGGGGTGCGCCCAGATCGCGACGCCGCCGGCGTCGTGGATCGCTTCGACGGCCTCGGCGACGGTGGGCGTCTCGCGCAGGCGGAAGGCCGGGCGGCCCTCGATCAGGTAGCCCCGGATGAGTGAGCCGACGTCGTCGATCTGCTCGGCCGCGAGCCTCGAGGCGTTAGCGGGCGCCTGCAGGACGGCCTCGGCCAGGTGGGGTCGGCCGATCGGCTGACCCTCCGCGATCCGCTCCTGGAGCTCCCGTTCGTCGAGCTCGAAGCCGAGCTCGCTCAGCGCGGCGGCCATGCGCATCGTGCGGTGCTCGCGATCGGCGAGGAACTCGGCGAGTCGCTCGGTCAGCAGCGGGCCGGTGTGGTCGATGTGGTAGCCGAGGATGTGCAGTTCGCGGCCGACCGGCGCACCCGCGTCGACCGCGGAGATCTCAACCGCCGGCACGACCCGGACTCCCACGCGCTCACCGGCGGCCAGCGCCTCGGAGACGCCACTCACCGTGTCATGGTCGGAAAGCGCCAGCAGCTCAACGCCGCTCGCGGCCGCGCGCTCGACGACCTCGGCCGCGGGGAGCGAGCCGTCGGAGTGGGTGGAATGTGACTGCAGGTCGAAGCGCATCGCGCGGCAGCGTACGCGATCCCCTCACCAGGAGCTCGCGTGGTCCTCGCTGCGCGTGTCGCTGGGTGCGGCCACGAGCTGGATGACGTGGCGGGCGATGGCCTCGCGCAGCCTGACGACCGCGCCGTGGTAGCTACGTGCCTTGCCGTGCAGCGGAGGATCGCCGTAGATGCTCGCGAGCTGCAGTTCGGCATATGCGGCATCGCTCTCCGCGGCTCGCTGGGAGGCCTCGATCCAGAGGACCTCCAGGTATGCGAGGGCCGCGCCGAGCTGTTCCTCGGGCAGCGAGTCGCGCTGCTCGAGCTGACGCAGGACGGGCACGACCTCATGGCTCAGCCACCGTTGCTCGGCGTGTGCGCGCAGCAGCAATGAGATGTCTGAGGTAGGGGAAGCGGGTGGGTAGATCATTGCGAAGCATCCGTGCTCGACGGTGATCCTGGGGGCTGGGATCTGCTTCTGGCTTCGGCTGCGCGGGGTCCAGGCTTTAGAACTTGGGGCGAGTCTCCACGCCTCTCCAGGGTGTCCGCAACCCTGCGGGCTCAAGCCGCAGGTCGCGATTGACCGATGTAGAGAGAAAGGCGATCGCGGAAGGGAGACATGGACATAGCGGACTCCGATCCGACCCGACGCACACCGGGGCAGTATGCGCGCGAGACCGTCCTGCGGCTGCGCATGCGTACGCTCGTGGCGCTTGGCGTGCTCGCCGTGGCCACGGCGCTGCTCGGCCGCGGATTCGGGCTGCACGACGTCCGCTTCCTCGGCTCGGAGGTCGTGCTTCTGGCCAGCATCTTCGTGATCCTGCGCTATGTGGTGCCGCTCGTGGAGCGGCGTGACAGGGGCGCCTCGGGCGAGGAGCACGTTGGCGGGCTGCTGGACGAGCTCGAGGACAGCGGCTGGGAGGTCATCCATGACGCGAGTCTCGGACGCGGCAACGTCGACCACATCCTGATCGGCCCGGCGGGGGTGTTCACCGTGGAGACGAAGAGCCACGGCGGACCGATCCGGGTCGGGCGCCTGCATGGGGCGCTGCTGAGCCAGGCGCAGGCACAGCGCAAGGCGATCGAGCGGGTGACGGGGGTCAAGGTCGAGCCGCTGCTGGTGTTCAGCCGCGCGTGGGTCGACCGGCCGCTGGCCCGCCGCAAGGGTGTGAGGGTGCTGCCTGCGCGCATGCTGCTCGGGTATCTCAACCGCCGAGAGGCGGTTCTCTCGCGTGCCGAGATCGGAAGGGCGCACAGCCTCGTGGTCACGGCGCTGCTGGAGACCGAGCAGCGCAGGCCGGTGGCCAGCGACCGCTGGCGCCTGATCCGCTAGCGGGAGATTCGCGATGCACGCCATCGGGCGCTAGGTTGGTCGAAGGGCATGTCCATCTCTCCATTCAGCGCACGTCCTGCTCCGTCCGATGGCGATCGGCCGGGGATCGGCCAGCGTCGCTCACGGCTCGCGCTGCTCATCGCCACGATCGGCATCGCGGCGACGCTCCTCGCCTATGCGGTCTCGCCGGGGGTGAGGCATGCGGTCAGTCACGCGACGCACAGCGTCAAACATGCCGTGGGCAACGTGCTCGATCACGACGTGAGGAAGCGGGCGCGAGGAGTGGCGCCTGCGCAGCAGACACGGCCGACGAGCACCACCACGCGCTGACGTGCGGCGCCGTCGAGCAGATCCGGCGAGGCCGAGCGTGAGGTCGGGACGCAGTAGCGTGTAGGCATGGCCAGCGCCCCGACCGCAGCCACCGACAGGCCTCCGATCGCCCGGGCGCCCGGCGCGGGAGCGCAGCCGGGGCTGCCTCCCGGGCCGAGAGCTCCGGCGGTGCTGCAGACGCTGGCATGGGCGCTGGCGCCGACATGGGTGATGGACAGCTGCCGGCGACGGCTCGGGGAGGCCTTCACGTTGACGTTCTCGCCGAGCGGGATGAAGCTGGTCCTGATCAGCGACCCGGAGGCGGTGAAGACGGTGTTCACGGCGCCGCCCGAGGTGGCGCCGTCGGGGGCGGGGAACTCGCCCGTGGCGCCGGTGATGGGGCCGAGCTCGGTGATCGTGCTGACCGGGCCGGAGCACATGCGCCAGCGAAAGCTGCTGCTGCCGCCGTTCCACGGCGAGCGCATGCGCGAGTACGAGGACGTGATCGTGCACGCGACGCGGCGCGACATGGCGGACTGGCCGCTGGGCCGGCCGATGCGCCTTCAGGAGCGCACGCGGGCGATCACGTTGGAGGTGATCCTGCGGGCGGTGTTCGGCGTGGAAGCCGAGCGGATGGGTGCTCTGAAGGAGGCGATCGCGGGGCTGCTGAAGCCGTTGCACCCGCTCGCGATAGTGCTGGTTGCCCTGCGCCGGCCAAGCCTCGACCGCCCGACGGGCGCGATCGGGCGGGCGCTGGATCACCTCGACGAGGTCATCTACGAAGAGCTGTCGCGACGCCGAGCGCAGGAGGACCTGGCCGAGCGGCGGGACATCCTCTCGCTGCTCATGCAGGCGCGCGACGAGGACGGGCGGCCGATGACCGACGGGGAGCTGCGCGACGAGCTCGTCACGTTGCTGCTCGCGGGACATGAGACGACGGCGACGTCCGTCGCCTGGGCGGTCGAGCGGCTCGTTCGCCACCCGCAGAAGCTGAGGCGGCTGCAGGAGGAGATCGACAGCGGCGGCGAGGAGTACATGACGGCGGTGGTCAGCGAGACGCTGCGGGTCAGGCCGGTGGTGCCGATCGTGGTGAGGCTGCTGCAGGAGGAGCTGCAGGTCGGCGGATACGCACTGCCCGCGGGAACGCGCGTGGTGCCGTCGATCTATCTGACCAACCGCAATCCGCGCGTGTATGAGGACGCCGAGGCGTTCCGCCCCGAGCGCTTTCTCGAGGACGCTCCGGAGACGTTCTCGTGGATTCCGTTCGGCGGAGGGATCCGACGCTGCATCGGCGCCTCCTTCGCGCAGCTGGAGATGAGGTTGATGCTGCGCACGATGCTGGGCGAGCTCCAACCGAGCGTGCCGGGCGGGCGGTGGCGCAACGGCGAGTGGGTGCGGCGTCGGGCGATCACGCTGGTCCCCGCCGCGGGAGCGCGCGTGGTGTGGTCCCGGAGGGCCGCGGAGGATTGACGATGGGGCCGCCCGGGGCGGCCCGAGGCGGCGTTCGCAGCGAGCCGGCCGCCGCGCGTGCGCGTTCGCGCGGCCGGTCCCGGCCGAAGCGGGCGGTAGCGTCAGGAAGATGCATGCGACGAGCCAAGAGGCCACGGCGACCCCCGAGGAGCTTCTAGCGCGGTTCGGGCTCGATGCGTTCAGGCCGGGACAGCGCGAGGCGGTGCAGGCTGCGCTCGACGGCAGGGACAGCCTCGTCGTGATGCCCACCGGAGGAGGCAAGTCGCTCTGCTACCAGCTCCCCGCGCTCGCGGATACCGGTCTCGTGCTCGTGGTGAGCCCGCTGATCGCGCTGATGTCCGACCAGTGGCAAAGGCTCCAGGAGGCAGGCGTGCGGGCCGGCATGCTCGCATCGGGCATGGAGGACGGACACAACGCGCAGGCGCTGAGGGACATCGAAGCGGGCACGACGCAGATCGTGCTGGCGGCGCCCGAGCGCTTTGCCTCGGGCGCGTTCCGCGAGGCGCTCGCCAGCCGTCAGATTTCGCTGTTCGTCGTCGACGAGGCCCACTGCGTCGCCGAGTGGGGACACGACTTCAGGCCCGACTACCTGCGCCTGCAGGACGTGATCAGCTCGTTGACACCCGCCCCCGGCTCGGCCGTGTCGGGGCGCCCGGCGGTCATGGCGGCCACGGCGACGGCCACGCCGAAGGTCGCCGAGGAGATCGCCGCGCGGCTCGGCCTGCACGAGTGGGTGTCGATTCGCTCGGGCTTCGATCGTCCCAACCTCACGTTCGACGTCGTGCGGTTGGAGGGCAAGGGGGCCGTCGCGCGTAAGCAGGCGGTGCTGCTGCACGCGCTCGGCGGCCAGCGGGCACGGCCCGCGATCGTGTACTGCGGCACGCGCAGGGACACGGACCTGCTCGCCGGGGTGCTCGCGGCAGAGGGCCTCGCGACGGTGGCCTACCACGCGGGCATGAGCCCCGACGCACGGCGGGCCAGCCAGGCGGCCTTCATGGAGGGGCGAGCCGAGGTGGTGGTCGCCACGAATGCTTTCGGGATGGGCGTGGACAAGGCGGACGTGCGGACGGTCGCGCACTGGGCGCTGCCGACGAGCCTCGAGGCCTACTACCAGGAGGCGGGCAGGGGAGGTCGCGACGGGGAGCCGGCGCGGGCGCTGCTGCTGGCCGCGAGGATGGACCTGGGAAGGCTCATCAGGTTCATCAACGAGCGTGAGACCAGCGTGGAGGACGTCAAGCGCTACGTCGCGCGCCTGCGCGGACGAGCGGACGACGGGAGGGTGGCGATCGGACATGGGGAGCTCGGCGAGGGCGACCGGGTGCTGCTGTCGATCGCCGAGCGCGCGGGCGCTGTGGAGCTCGCGCCCGGTGGCCGCGAAGGGCTGCTCGTGACGCTCACCGGCCGCGGCAGCCCGAGGAAGGCATACATGGCGATCAAGGCGGCGAAGGATCGCGGGTGGGAGTCCTACCGCTCGATCGAGCGGTTCAGCGCCGGCGCGGATACGTGCAGGCGCAGGCAGATCCTCGACCACTTCGGAGACGGGGAGGAGTGCCGGCCGAGCGTGAGGTGCTGCGATGTGTGCGAGCCCGACCGCGAGCTGGAACGGGTGGCGACGGCGCCGGCGCCACGCACGGCCCGCGGTCGGCGAGGCGCAGGAGCGGCTCATCCCGCGCAGGCCGGACTGCCCACAGCCGGCCGCGACGAGCCCGAGGAGGCAGTCGACGAGGATGACTTCGAGCGGCTCAGGGCCTGGCGATGGGAGCGTGCCGAGGGCAAGCCGGCCTACACGGTGGCGGCGAATGCCGTGCTGGAAGAGGTTCTGCGCCGGCGGCCGGCGAGCATGCAGAAGCTGATCGAGATCAGGGGCATCGGCCCATCCTTCTGCGAGAAGCACGGAGAGTCGCTGCTCAGGGCTGTGCAGGAGCTCGATCAGGCGGACACGGCGCTAGCATCAGGATCCGCGCCGACGTAGCTCAGCTGGTAGAGCACTTCACTCGTAATGAAGGGGTCCGGGGTTCGAGTCCCCGCGTCGGCTTGGCGTTCAGGGCGAATTGGTGCGGCCAACCGCCCGACCGGCGAATCGCCCGGTCAGACGGACCTGCCCGTTTGCCACGGGGACCAGGTAGGCGTAGTCTCCGGGCAGACAACGCGTGTACCCCGCCGACCCGTGCGGTTGGCCTCTCGGTGCCGGGGACAGGGACGAGAGATGGGATTGGCCCGGCTCCGGCTGCACAGCGTGCATAAAGGTCAGTGGGTGGCGCCAAGGCGAGAAAGGGGTTGGCGGTGTCTGAGCAGAATGTGGAGGTGACACGACGGGGGCAGGAGGCCCGTTCTGCAGGGAGAATAGGCGAGTGGATCGAGACGCTCGATCCACAGATCGAATGGGACATTTCGGGATATCCGCTTCCCGACTTCCCGGAACGAGGACGAGGTCGCGACTCGTTTGTGGGACACGTCACCAAGTACTGGTCACTCTGGAACGACTACTCGCAAACCGTTGAGAAGACGATCGACCTCGGCGACGAGGTCCTCGTGATTTTGCGTGAGCGCGCTCGACTCCGAAACAGTGATGCGCTCTCGGATCGGCAGGTGGCCACGATCTGGACCATCCACGATGGTGTGCGCGTCCGCTTCCGCGCGTTCGAGCGTCCGGCCGACGCAATGAAGGCCGTGGGGATCGACGACTAGCGCTGGTTGACTGGCGCCGGTCGAGCACGGCAGCGCCAAGGACGGATGACGCAGGTTGCCGCCCCGTCGATCGTGAAACCCGTGTGGTTGGTTCCGTCGATGCCCACTGGGACGGCGACTCGGGCGCCGGAAAGCAGTCGCGGCGGTACGACATGACCAGGCGCCCGCTCGTCGTCCAGAGCGACACAGTCGCACGCGTCAGTCGAGATTACTGCTCCGACACGGAAGCAGTCGCGCCGGCTCAATCACTGCTTATTAGTCTCGAGCTTGCGGTAGCTGCCGTGGCGGAATTCCTCGACGAGGCCGGGCCGGGATGGCGTCCAGCCGAGCTCGGTCCGCGCCCTGGCCGCGCCGGTGGCTTGGTCGAGAAGCACGACCTCGGCGAGGTGGTCACCGAGCCGAGCGCGGGCCTCCTCCTCCGAGCCCGGGACAGCTCCCGGAGACCCGGCAGCGACGGCGGCGGCCTCCGTGAGTTCCGCGACCGTCGGGTTCAGTCCGTCGCCGACGATATACCGGCCGCGGGCAGGCTCGCTTTCCAGCGCGCGACGGAAGAAGTCCGCCAGGTCCGCCACGTGGACCGTCGGCCAGTGCTGGCGGCCCGTGCCGAGCATCACCAGGTTGCCCGCTTCGTCGCGGGGCGAGCCGAGCAGGAGGCCTGGGAGCCCACCGCCGCCGTCGCCGTAGGCGACGCTCGACTCGATCACGACCCCGCGCATACCCGTCGCGTCCAGTACGCGCTGCTCGACGGGCAACCTCCACGCGACAAGCGAAGGCGGCGACAGTGGCGAGTCCTCTGTGATCGACGTACTCGCCCCGTAGATCTGCAGGACGCCGATGTGGAGGTAGGGCTTTCCGGTGCCGGCGAATGCGTCGATCGCAGCGTCCGCGACCGCGGCGTCCATTTCTGCGCTGGTCTCGTCTCCGGGGCCCGCAGTGTGGATCGCCGCGTCTGCGCCCGCCAACTGGCGCGCGACGGCCGATCGGTCATAGAGGTCGGTCACGACGGCTGCGGCGCCGCGATCGACGGCGACGTCGGCCTGCGCTGCACCGCGCACGAGCGCGGTCACCTCGTGGCCGTGCGCCTGCAACTCCGCGACGATATGGGATCCGATGAACCCGTTCGCACCTGTGAGCGTGACTTTCATGGCTGATCAGCCTCCTGTCTCTGGTTGGGGTGAATCCGTGAGCGTGGCAAGTCCAGTTTTCCGCGCCCGGCCGACGCGGGCGCGGAGCCCGCGTCGGCCGAAGCAGCGGAGCAGTCAACCCGTGGCCCGTACCGCGGCAAGGATCAGCTTCGTCGTCGCCTCGGGGT
>DATMQX010000132.1:0-5197 GCA_035567055.1 Solirubrobacteraceae bacterium | reverse complement strand
GGCCGAAGAAGATCGTCAGCCCGGCGATCGCACCCAGTGCCACCGTTTCGCCGAAGCTCATCTGCGGCCCGTACCCTGGAGCCTTGGATTAGGCATGCCTAACTTCTACCACACAGGTCGGGATTCCAACCGCGGAGACCTCCCGCCGCCGTTTCGGGGAGAATCACGCGATGCACGTGACCGCCAAGGCCGACTACGCCGTGCGTGCGATCGTGGAGTTGGCGGGAAGCAGTCAGGAAGCCCCGCGCAAGGTGGATGACGTGGCGAAGGCACAGGGAATCCCCGTCTCCTTTCTGGAGAACATCCTCACGCAGCTGCGCTCCTCCGGCATCGTCCGCAGCCAGCGTGGCCCGGAGGGCGGCTACTGGCTCGCGCAGCCCGCAGATCAGCTGAGCCTCGCGAACGTGATCCGAGCGGTGGAGGGTCCGCTCGTCGGGGTACGCGGTCAGCGCCCCGAGGAGATCGAGTACGTCGGGTCCGCCGAGTCGCTGCAGCAGGTCTGGATCGCGCTGCGGGCCAGCCTGCGGAGAGTTCTCGAGCACGTGACCGTGGCCGACGTCGCAGCCGGAAACCTGCCCGCGGACGTCATGGCGCTCACGCGCGAAGAGGAGGCCTGGCACACGCGCTAGGTGGCGAAGACGCGGGCTGCAGGGAGGCGAACGGAGAGGATCTGACCCTCCGTCAGCTCCAGCTGCTCAGCGTTCTCGCGGGTGACCTGCGCCCATATGTCGCGGCCGTCGTGCAGCTTCAGCTCGACGCGAACCTCGAAGCCGAGGTGCACCACCCGCTCGACGAGCGCCTCCGTACCGGTGCCGTCGTCGTCGGGGAGGATCTGGATGTCGTGGGGGCGCAGGAAGGCATCCCCGAGCCGGTTGACCGGACCGATGAACGACATCACGAACTCGTTCGCCGGCGTCTCGTACAGCTCGCCAGGCGCGCCCGCTTGCTCGATCCGGCCAGCGTTCATCACCACGATCTGGCGCGCGACCTCCATCGCCTCCTCCTGATCGTGCGTGACGAAGATCGTCGTCACGTGGATCTCGTCGTGTAGCCGGCGCAGCCATTCCCGCAGCTCGGCCCGCACCTGCGCGTCGAGCGCGCCGAACGGCTCGTCGAGCAGCAGCACCTGAGGCTGAACGGCGAGCGCGCGCGCGAGCGCCATCCGCTGCAGTTGCCCACCGGAGAGCTGCGACGGGTAGCGCTTCGCGAGACCGTCGAGCCGGACGAGGCCGAGCAGCTCGTGCACGCGGGCGTTGATCTCATCCTTCGGGCGTTTGCGCACCGACAGGCCGAACGCGACGTTGTCGTGCACGGTCATGTTCTTGAACGGCGCATAGTGCTGGAAGACGAAGCCGACGTCCCTCGTCCGCGCCGGCGAATGGGTGACGTCGTGGCCGCCGATCAGGACCTCGCCCGCGTCCGGGGTCTCGAGGCCGGCGATGATCCGCAACAGCGTCGACTTGCCACTGCCGCTTGGACCGAGCAGCGCCGTCAGCGCGCCGTCCTGAACGGTGATGCTGACGTCCCCCAAGGCCACGAAGTCACCGAAACGCTTGTCGACGTTGCGTACCTCAATCGCCATCAGGTCCCTGCCTTCCGGTGGGCGCGTCGTGTCAGCAGAGTCATAGCAAGCAGCGTCGCGAGTGCCAGCAGCGCCAGCACGACGGCGGCGGCGTAGGCGCCGGTCGAGTCGAAGTTCTCGAAGCGGTCCTGGACGTACAGCGGCAGCGTCTGCGTCTGACCCTCGATCCGGCCCGAGACGATGCTCACGGCCCCGAACTCGCCGAGGGCGCGCGCCGTCGTCAGCACGACCCCGTAGACGACACCCCATCTGATTCCCGGCAACGTCACGCGCCAGAACGTCTGCCAGGAGCTCGCGCCGAGCGTCGCGGCAGCCTGCTCGGAGTCGGTGCCGAGCTCGTGCAGCACCGGGACCGTCTCGCGGGCGACGAACGGCAGCGACACGACCGCCGTGGCGAGCACCATTCCGGGCATGGAGAAGATCACCTGGATGCCGTTTTCGGCAAGCCAGTCCCCGAACCACCCGGTCTTGCCGTACACGAGCACGAGCGCCAGCCCGACGACGACAGGAGATATCGCAAAGGGGAGGTCGATCAACACCCCGAGGATCCACTTGCCCCGGAAACGGCCGCGCTCGAGCAGCAGCGCCATGCCGACGCCGAAGATCGTGTTCAGCGGGACGGCGATCGCCACGACCTCGAGCGACAGCCAGAACGCGCGCTGTGCGTTCGGTGCTGTCACGGCGCTCCACACCGGGCCCAGCCCATGTTCGAAGGTTCGGTAGAAGATCATCGCCACCGGAGCCAGCAGGAGCAGCGCCAGGTATCCGAGCGCGATCGTGCGCGCCCCGAGCCGTCGCGCGCGCGCAGCACGCGCCTCCGCCTCCGCCGAGCCGCGTACCGGCGGCCGCCGCGCGCCGATGCCTGCGGCGGGGGAGATGCTCATCGCTCCCTGGGCGCTAGAGGACATGGCGGGACTGGCGGCGGGAGGCGAACTGCAGGACGCCGAGCACCAGGAGCGCCACGAACAGCAGCGCGACCGACACGGCTGCCGCGGTGGGGAGGCTTTCGTTCTGGATCTGGCCGAAGATGTACACGGAGCCGACCTCGGTCTTGAACGGGAGGTTCCCGGTGATCAGCACGAGCGAGCCGAACTCGCCCAGCGCGCGGGCGAAGCTCAGGGCGACGCCCGAGATGATCGCGGGCGCGAGGCTGGGAAGCACGACACGGCGAAGCACCGTCAGCGGGCGCGCGCCCAAGGAGGCCGCGGCCTCCTCCATCGAGACGTCGAGCTCGAGCAGCACGGGCTGCACCGACCGGACGACGAACGGCAGCGTCACGAACAGGAGCGCGAGCCCCACGGCGGCGCGCGTGAACGCCACGTTGATGCCGACCGGGCTGCCTTTCCCGTAGAGCGAGAGCAGGACCAGCCCCGCGACGATCGTCGGCAGCGCGAACGGAAGGTCGATCAGCGCGTTGACAAAGTTCTTGCCCGGGAACTCATCGCGCACCAGGACCCAAGCGATGACCGTCCCGAAGATCGCGTTGATCACCACGACGATGGCGGAGGCGGCGAGCGTCAGCTTGATCGCGGCGAGCGCCTCCGGACTCGTGATCTCACGCCAGAAGGCGCTTGTCCCGCCGCTGCTGGCCTTGCTCAGCAGCGCCGCGATCGGTAGCAGCACGAGCGCGGTCAGGTAGATGCCGAGCAGGCCCTTGCCGACCACGCCCGATCCGCGGCCGCCCGACAGGGGCAGCCGCCGATCTCTGATCGTCAGCGTGCCAGGGCTATTTTGCCGTGGAGACGCCAAGCGACTGCTCGATCTTCGTGACGATCCCGTTTTCCGGATCGAAGAACTGCTTGGTGGCGGACTTCCAACCGCCGACCGCGTCGATCTTGAAGAGCCCGACCGGGCTCGGGAACTTCGCGCTGCTCGCCACACCCGCTATCACCGGCCGGTACCCCTTCGCCGCCCAGGTCGACTGTGCGGCGGGGGTGAGCAGGTAGCTGACGAACTGCTTCGCGGTCGCGCTGGAGCCGACGACGGCGACCGGGCTCTCGATCAGGATCGTGTTCGTCGGGATCACGTATTCGATTTCGGCGCCCTTCTTGCGCGCGGCGATCGCTTCGTTCTCGTAGCCGAGCAGCACGTCGCCCCTGCCCGCGAGGAACGTCTGCAGCGAGTTCCGCGCGGAGCTGTCCTGGCTGACGACTTTGTGGAAGAGCTGGGTCAGGTATTCCTGCGCTTGGGCCGGCGTCTTGCCTTCCTTCAGCTGCGCGCCGTAGGCGGCCATGATGTTCCAGCGCGCCCCGCCCGAGGTGAACGGGTTCGGCGTCACCACCTGGACACCTGGCTTGAGCAGGTCGGCCCAGCCGGTGATGTGCTTGGGGTTGCCCTTGCGCGTCATGAAGACGACGACGGAGTTCGTCACGAAGCCGTGTGTCGCGTTCTGGTTCCAGGTCGGCGAGACGAGGTTCGCCTTCACGAGCCGTTCGACGTCCGGTTCGAGCGAGAGGTTGACGACGTCGGCGTGCTGGCCGTTCGTGACGGCGCGGCTCTGTTCGCCCGACCCGCCGTAGGACTGGCTGAAGCTCACGCCTTTGCCTTCGGGCGTCGCCTGGAACGCGGGAATCAACGCTTCGTAGGCGCCCTTCGGGGTCGAGTAGGCGACGAGCGCGACGTTCTTGCCACCGCCGCTCGCCGATGATCCGCACGCTGCGATCGCAAGCGTGGAGGCGAGCAGGGAGGCGGCGACTGCAAGGTTGCGAGTGGGCATAGTCACTTTCTTCATCGATAACACAAAGAGCATCTACAAACTAAAGCCTATCGAAATTGAGCAGATTTGTGTCGGCGGCCCGCCACAAGGGCATCGAGCCACGTGTACGCTCGCCTACGCGAATGAATCGCGGGCCTGTGGGGTACCCTGTCAAGGGTCAAGACCGCGGCCGGTCAAGGCCGTCAGCAGATGGTGGTTGCGGCCACCGAGTCGACGTCCTCATACGAAAAGGAGATTCCCGCCCGATGTCAGCCCCAGCCGGAGCACCGCCCACGAGTGCCGGAGCGCAGGCCGCCGAGGCTGCCGTGGAGGCGATCACCGGCGCGGCCAGCCAGGAGGTCACGTTCTCGCTGGAGCTGACCCAGGATCAGAAGGACATCCGCGACTGGGTTCACGGCTTCGCCGCCGACGTCGTGCGGCCGGCCGCCCACGAGTGGGATGAGAAGGAGCAGACGCCGTGGCCGATCATCCAGGAGGCGGCCAAGATCGGGCTCTACGGCTACGAGGGCTTGGCGCAGTTCTTCGCGGACCCGACCGGCCTCACGCTTCCGATCGTCAACGAGGAGCTGTTCTGGGGAGATGCGGGTATCGGCATGTCGATCATGGGAACAGCCCTGGCGGTCGCGGCGATCTTCGGGCAAGGGTCGAACGAGCAGATCGGCGAGTGGATCCCGCGCTGCTTCGGGACGGCGGAGGACGTGAAGGTGGCTGCGTTCTGCGCCTCGGAGCCGAACGCCGGTTCCGACGTCTCGGCGGTGCGTACGCGGGCTAAGTTCGACGAGGCCGCGGGCGAGTGGGTGATCAATGGTCAGAAGGCGTGGGCGACGAACGGCGGGATCGCCGACGTGCACGTGGTGATCGCGACGCTCGACCCTGAGCTCGGGTCGCGCGGCCACGCC
>DATMQX010000131.1:0-41302 GCA_035567055.1 Solirubrobacteraceae bacterium | reverse complement strand
CCGGTCCGCACGATCGACGAGCTCGATACCGAACAGGCGCTGCCCGAGATTGCGCAGTACCCCTAGGAGGAGCGGTGGACGCGTCACTGTCTCGCAGCGGGTTTTTCCCGAGATTGGTGGCTGAGCGCTGAGCGCTCACCTGTCAGTGATCGAGCCCGCCACCGGGGCCGTGCTGGCGGATGTCCCGCGCGCCGGGATCGAGGAGGTTGACGAGGCCGTCGCCCGCGCGAAGGTGGCGCTGCCGGGCTGGCGCGCCCTCGCGCCGGCTGCGCGCGCGGAGATGCTGCGTTCGCTGGCCGAGACGCTCGCCGCCCACCACGAGGAGCTCGCGGTGCTCGAGGCCCGCAACGCGGGCAAGGCGATCGCCGACGCGCGCGGGGAGATGGCGATGGTGGTCGACACCTTTCGCTACTACGCAGGTGCGCCCGAGCGGCTGCTGGGCGACACGATCCCGGTGGCCGGCGGCCAGGCGTTCACGGTACGCGAGCCGCTGGGCGTGGTGGGCCTGATCACGCCGTGGAACTTCCCGCTGACGATCGCCTCCTGGAAGCTCGCTCCGGCGCTGGCCGCCGGCAACACCGTGGTGCTGAAGCCGGCGGAGCTGACGCCGCTGACGGCGCTGCGCTTTGCCGAGCTCGCCACGCAGGCGGGGGTGCCGGATGGTGTCGTCAACGTCGTCGTCGGCCCCGGCCGCACGTGCGGCCAGCGCCTGGTCGAGCACCCTGACGTCGCGAAGATCGCCTTCACCGGCTCGACGGAGGTGGGGCGCTCGATCGCCGCCGGCGCGGCAGCCTCGATCAAGCGGGTGACGCTCGAGCTGGGCGGCAAGTCGGCGAACATCGTCTTCGCCGACGCCGATCTGGAGGCGGCCGCCGCCGCGGCCCCGCTCGCGGTCTTCGGCAACGCGGGGCAGGATTGCTGCGCGCGCTCGCGGATCCTCGTGCAGGAGAGCGTGCTCGAGCGGTTTCTCGAGCTGCTCGAGCCCGAGGTCAAGGCCCTGCGCGTCGGCGATCCGCTCGATGAGAGCACGCAGATGGGGCCGCTCATCTCCGCGGAGCAGCGAGAGACCGTTGGCTCATTCCTCGACGGCGAGGCGCCGGTCGCCTTCCAGGGAGAGGCCCCGGACGGCCCTGGCTACTGGTTCGCGCCGACGGTGATGGCCCCGGTCGAGCCGGGTGATCGCGTCGCCCGCGAGGAGGTCTTCGGGCCGATCGCAGCGGTCCTCGCGTTCAGCGACGAGGCCGACGCCGTTCGCCTCGCCAACGACACGATCTACGGCCTCTCGGGGTCGATCTGGACACGCGACGGCGCACGCGCGCTGCGCGTGGCGCGTGGCGTGGAGACGGGGGTGCTGTCGATCAACTCCAACACCTCCGTGCGCGTGACGACGCCTTTCGGCGGGTTCAAGCAGTCCGGCTACGGGCGCGAGCTCGGTCCCCACGCGCTCGACGCGTACACCGAGGTGAAGATGATCTTCTACGCGACGGAGGGATGATGGCCGCGGCTGGCAGGCTAGCGGGACGTGTCTGCGTGGTGACCGGCGCCAGCGGCGGCATCGGCGCCGCGACCGTCGAGCTGTTCCAGGCAGAGGGAGCGACCGTCGTCGGCATCGACCTGCTCGACGACGCTCCGGGCGATCTCGCGCTGCGCGCCGACGTGACCAGCGAGGACGAGCTCCGCGAAGCGTTCTCGCGTGTTCGCAGCGAGCTGGGGCGCATCGACGTGCTCTTCAACAACGCGGGGATCTCGCCGAACGACGACGGCTCGGTGCTCGAGACCACGCTCGAGGCGTGGGAGCGCGTCCAGCAGGTGAACCTGCGAAGCGTGTTCCTGTGCTGCAAGCACGGGATCCCGCACCTGCTCGAGAACGAGGGCCCGCTGCGGGGCTCGGTGATCAACACGGCGTCGTTCGTGGCAGTCATGGGCGCCGCGACCTCGCAGATCTCCTACACCGCATCCAAGGGCGGCGTGCTCGCCCTCTCGCGCGAGCTCGGCGTCGAGTTCGCCAAGCGCGGCGTGCGCGTGAACGCGCTCTGCCCCGGGCCGGTCGACACACCGCTGCTGCGAGAGCTGTTCGCGAAGGACCCGGAGAAGGCGCAGCGGCGACTGGTCCACGTTCCGATGGGCCGCTTCGCCACGGCTCGGGAGATCGCACAGGGCGCGCTGTTCCTCGCGAGCGACGACTCGAGCTACGTGACGGCGTCGACGTTCCTGGTGGACGGCGGCCTCAGCGGCGCGTACACGACCCCGCTCGACTAGCACCCGACGCTCGCACTCGCAGGGCGCCCGGCTCGCGCCGGACGCCCTGGACGGTCGATTCCGCCCGCCGCGAGGGCGGCCGCGCGTGGCGTCGCGTCGTCGCTCAGGTCGCCGACGGCGCCTGCCCGGATTCCGCAGGCGTGCCCGTGGGGGCCTGTCCGGATTCGGGCGCGGGACCCGCGGCGCCGGGTCGGTCACCGCCGCCACCGTAGCGGCCGGGGTGGGACTCGACTTTGAACGAGCTGTCGAGCCTGACGGTGACCTTCGAGCCGTCGGGCTTGGTCACGGCGACCTCGTAGTCACCGCTGTTGCGGAAGTCTCCGGTGACGGCGCCGGCGGTACCGCCGCCGACGCTGGCGAGCGCCGCGGCCTTCGCTTTGTCGGCCGCTTCGCCGGTCACGGTCTTCTCGGCGTTCTCGTGGGCCGCCATGCCGGGGGCGTCGGTGGTGGTGAATCCGGGCGGCGGGCCTGCATCGGGGCTCGTCGAGGGCGTGGTCGTGGATGTGCTGCTGCCCGTGGCCGCGCCGGCGAGGGCCGAGCCGCCGAGGGCCAGCGCGGCGAGCGCCATGGCGCCCAGGATCAGCTGCTTCATTCGTTTGAGCATCATCTTGGCTCCTTTTCGTGGTCCGGGCCGCGCCCGGGTATGAGAGCCACGATGGTCGCGGCGTGTAAGAGCAGCGCGATAGGGACCTAACGATCTCTAAAGAGCCGCTCCGGGCCTCTCAGCTCTGGCACCCCGGGCACCAGAAGGTCAGGCGGTTGTTCTCCCACTGCCCTCGCTGGCGGATGATCGCCCCGCAGCGGGGGCACGGCTGCCCGGTTCGCCGGTAGACCGCCCGCGGACGTGCGCTGAATCCGTCCCGCGCAGGCTGGCGCATGAGCTCGCGTGCCTTGACGAGGAGGCCCAGCGCCTCCTCGTCGCTGACCTCGACGAGTGCCCTGCAGGGATCGATGCCGGTCGCGAAGCAGACCTCGGCCTTCCACAGGTTTCCGATTCCCGCGACCGTCCGCTGCTCGAGCAGGGCGTCGCCGATCGGGCGTCTCGGGTCATCCGAGCGCAGACGCGCGAGGAAGTCGCTCGGGTCGAAGGTCTCGCCGAGCACGTCCTGCCCGAGCGCGGCGAGGTGGCGGTCCGAGCGGATGCGCGCCTCGCTGAGGAGCTCCAGCACGGGACCATCGAACTCGACGACGTCCCAGCCTTCGTTGCGCACCACGAGCCAGGCCCGCCGGGGCGAGCGCCCCCAGCGGGCGCCCTCGCGGTAGACGCCCCAGTGCCCGCTGATGCGCAGATGTGAGTGGAGCGTCAGGTCGCCGTCGAAGCGAAGGAACAGGTGCTTGCCGTGCGCGTCCACTGCCCGCACCCTGCGCCCCCGCAGGCGCTGCGGCCAGGGACTGCGCGCGTGGCGAGGATGCGGCATGAGGATCTCCTGCGGGACGCGGTCCTGGAGGACCTCGCGAATCCGGCCGGCCGCATGGTGAACGGTGTCGCCCTCGGGCATCCGTCAACGATCGCAGAGGGCGACTCGATACCTCGTCCGTCGCGCCGCTACGCGCCTTCGCGTTCGCCTTCGGGCGCGCGTTCTTCGCTTTCGCGTCCTTCGCTGCCGAGCGATTCACGTTCGCGCGGCCTGGGTTCCCGCCTCGGATGGTGCGGCTGTATGCGGTGCGGGCGCCTGCGGTGTGGCGAGGTTCGCTGGACCGGTCGGGCCAGCGCCTGCGGTCTGTGTGCGATGCGTCGCGCGCCGAGCGCGCGACGTCGTGCCGCCTGACGCAGGAGGCGACGTTCCTTCAGGCGTTCCCCGTGCCGGCGCCCGCGTGCCGTGCCGCGCTCCTTGCCCAGGACTTCGCCTTCCCGCAAGCCGCGCGCGAAGCCGTCGGGGTTGGCAGTGCGGAACGCGCTCCGATATGAGCTGTCGAACGCGCGAGCCCTTGACACGTGTCCGGCCTCCCGGGCCGCCGCCTTGGAGGTCCGCAGCGAGCGGCCCAGCGCGAAGCCGGCTATCCCGAGCGAGAGGACCAGCAGCGCGCCCAGCAGGAGCACCGTGCGTGTCGGGCGCTCCGCCTTCATGGCTTGCGGCCTTCGCGGACGGCGGTCTGATACGCGCGCTGGTAGGTCAGCCGCACGCCGGCGCGGCGCCCGGCGCGGCGCCCGGCGGCGTAGCCGTATTCGGAGCCGGCCCGCTGGCCGGCGAGCTGTCCGCTGCGTCGGCCCGCCAGGATCGCGGCGTCCTTGTCTGCGCCGCCTGCCTGGCCTACGAGATAGCCCACGCCGGACGCGAGCACCGCGAGGTCGACGGCCGCCAGCCAAGCGACCCCTCGCCTGGAGGAGCGCCGCCGCACCGCGAGCACACCGAAGTCTCCGACGCTGCGTGCCACAGGTGGATCATCCCACGCTCGGGAGGGCCGACGAGACGGTCGCTCAGAACGCGGCTCGCCACCGCCTCACGGCCCGAGAGTCGTCGACGAGCGCCTGACCGCCGGGCGTGGCTACTCGGGGTCGGTGATCTCGACCGCGCCGAAGCCCTCGAGGGGACCATCGATGAAGAAGATCTCCATCGTGATGTCCGGCTCGACGTGGGCCTGGCTGAGGAAGGCGAGCACCCCGCGGCCGGTCAGCTCTTCGATCGTGAGCTTGTAACGCTCGGCCATGACCCGTTGGAAGTCCTCTCGCATGGCGATCACCCGGTCCGGCTGGCCACTGTCCATGATCGTCTGCTCGAGCGGCGTGAAGCCGCTGCCCCGCATGACGACGACGATGATGTCGTCGAGCGCGTAGGTCTTGGCCTTCATCGGGCCGCGACCGTAGTGCTCGCGCAGGATGCGGACGATGCTCGTCGAGATCGCTGCCAACAGATGCCCGCCTGCGAGGGGGGACTCGCCGGGGACGCTTCTCGTGCTCACGTCAGCCACTCCCGGGACGACAGATCGTTGGCCTGTCGGTCCCCAGTCATTTGTGCTTTTCGACCAGGCTCGTCGGGTGATCCCGCAAGCGTGGCTCGCACCCGAGGGTAGCGACGGCTCGCAGGGTGGTCAAGCTTGCGATATGATTTCCCATCACAGCGACCCGGGCTCGGCCACTGGCTGTGTCGAGGGTTGCGCCGAGGAGATCGGAACGAGTTCGCGGTCGCACTGTGGCCGCCACGCCTGGTCCGTGTGCCCACCGAGTCGTGGAGGCGCGAGATGTCCAGGAGCCTGCCTACCGAAGGCATTCGACCGGAGAGCGGGTCGGACTGACACGACGCACGTGCTCTTCGTCGTGATACCAGCGGCTTGGCTGTCGCTAGCGATCGTCCTCGTGTGCTTGTGTCGCGCGGCCGCTCGCGGCGACCGCGCGCTGTCCCCGGCGAGGCGAAAGTCGCGCATTCACCTGCACGGCAGTCGGTGGACTCTCTTTCGCCCAGCGCGGGGGGCCCCGCGGCATCATCCAGCCGTCACTCGTCGGTGCTCAGCAAACGAGCGTGTCGAGAGCTTGGACGGTCGCCCGCTTGTCCCCGGCGGCTGTTCAGGGCAGCGCGGGAGGTTCAGCTCCTTCCCTCACAGCGCGCTAGAAAGGGCGCGAGGGCGTCTTCCCCGGGTGTCCTCGCGCCCCCTTAGTCGGCGGGCCGGCTAGCTAGCGACAGCGGCGTCAGGCTGGAGCAGCGTCGCGGAAGTGCAGGCGGTCCACGACGCCGGTCACCTCGAACACGCCCTGGACGGGTCGCTGAGCGGGGGTGAGGCAGTAGCCGCATTCGTGCTCTTCGCAGAGAATCTTGCCGCGCACGATCGCGCTCAGCCCGCTCGAGTCGATGAACTCGACGCCGCCCATGTCGAGCACCACCTCCTGGGCTCCGGCGGCGCAGGCCTCGGCAAGAGTTGCCTCGAGCATCGCGGCCGACCCGATGTCCAGCTCGCCGTTGAGGATGAACAGGTGGCGGGTGCCGCTTACGCTCGTCTGCACGCTGAGGCGGCCCATGCTGCGCCCCGATGCAGAGGAAGGCCGGTCGCTGACGGGGATCAGCTGCACCGCGCGCTGCGCTCGCGCCAGGCACCTCGGGCAGAAGTCGGCCTCAGACCCCTCATAGAGGACCGTCAGCCCGCAGTTGAGACATCTCAGCGTGATCATCCGCTCCTCGCCGCTCCTCTCATCTTCGAGATCCCGGTGGAGGCTACGCCTCGGGAACTCGCCGGCGTCCGGGTTGGACGAAAGGACGATCAGCGGTCCCAGCCGGCCGGTGGCTGCCCGAAGCGCCCCCCTGTCCTCGCTCCGGGCAGCCAGCTGTCCCGTGTCCAAGAGGGATGAGAGGACTCGGAACTTCAGGCGCACCCTCTCAGACCCCGGGCGGCGCGTGTGTGCTCTTGCTCACGGAGCGACGTCGCCGTGGGAGTGCGCCGGCCGGCAGCGAGCACTCCGGCGGGCGCTCGTGCGTTTGACTATGGGCGCTCCGAACAGTAGATTGCAAGGTAAGCCCGCGTGTCGCGGGACTTGGTGTCGGAGGGCACGACATCCATTGGGGGCCGTGCCTGCGACATTCCGCAAGTACGAGGAGGATGTGAGATGCAAGCCATGAGTGGCTTTGCGCTTCCGTTCCGTCGCCTCGGAGGGTGCGTCGTTGCGCTTGTGTTGGTGATCTCGGCGCTGTTCGCGTCGAGTGCGGGTGCGACGACGGTACCGGTGACGCATTCGGATCTGGCGCTTGGGGATTCGTTGGCATTTGGCTATTCCCAACAGCTCTACAACGAAAACGAAAAAGCGGGCGACCCGGCCACGGCTTTTGAACACGGGTACGCGAACTACTACTTCAACGGCTCCAAAGCCAAAGCCGCCGGCGATCAGCTGATCAACGACGGCTGCCCCGGCGAGACGACCGACTCGATGATCGGCAACAAAGCGCTCGGCGCGGCGCTGGACCCGACCGAAGGCGAAAGCCCGTGTCCGTATCAGGAAGCCTGGAACGCATTCCACAAAAACGGGCTGGGCGGGCCGCTGCACCACCCGTACGTCGGCAAATCGCAGCTCGAAGACGCGCTTGGCGTGATCGGGACCGAGGCGGCGGTTGGCAAACCGGTCCAGACGGTGACGCTGAACATAGGCGCCAACGACGAGCTTCACGCGATCGCGAAATGCGAAGCAGAAGCCAAACCGTCCGAGGAAGCGGCGTTCATCAAAGCGCTCGAAGAAGGCAAGTCCGAAAAAGAAGCTCACGAAGCCGCTGAAGCGGCAGGCAAGGCATTCGTCAAAAAATGCGTCGAAGAACACGCGACCAAACTGTTCGAACACATCCTGCACAACATTGGTTCGATCGTGTTCTCGCTGCGTCACGGCAGCCTGTTCGGTAGCGTCGACTACACGGGCAAGATCGTGTTCCCGGGTGCGTATGACCCGTTCGGGAACGTGTTCGGCACGGGCGAACTGCTGACCGGCTCGAACACGCTGGCTTCGATCCTCGACTTCCACGAGAAAAAACTTCTCACGGATGAAGGTGTCGAAGCGGCCGAAGAAGGGCATGAACCGTTCAAAGCCTGCTTCACCGAGGTGCAGAAAACGTTCAACCCCGGTACTGCGAAAGAACCGACTAATTTGCAGAAGTGGACGAACATGGCGAACTTCACCGAATTCGAAGGCAAAAAAAATGGGCCGGACATTCACCCGACCCCGCTCGGCTACCACGAGATCGGTGGCGTTTTGATGCTCAAACAGTGTGGTCCTGTCGAATGACCCACACCGTCGCCTTCTGAAGGCGAGCTAGAAAGGAGCAAAACGGGGCGCCCCGGCCTGAGCTGGGGCGCCCTCCCCTCGTGGCGTGACAGTGCGGCCCGGTCGGGCAGGGCAGCGTGCCTGAACCTGGCCAGGACCGGCGTGGCTCGCGGCTGCATCCCTCGCAAAAGCGAGGGGCCCACCGTCCAAGTAGGCCCCTCGCCGAGGGATGTGAGACGCTACAAACTGAATCCGTCACTTGCGAGCATACTCCCTCGGCCGGCGAGCGAAAAGAGACGGTTTCAACGCGGCTTCTACCCGCGGCCGCCGGATGCCTTGGGACGCCGCGAGGCCGCTGACGGCTGCCGGGCGGGCAACGGATGTCGTGGCAGGACCCTTGCAGCAAATGATACGATGCCCAGCATGGCACCCGAGGGGGTTGAGCCGGTCTCGCGTCAGGCGGATGACAGGGTTCGGCGGGTCGAGCGTGCGTTGCTGCGTGCGCAAGAACTTGTAGACCGGAAGCCGACGGGACAGGCAGACTTGTCGTGGTACATCGAAGCGACCCAGGTAGGCGAGCTCTCGGTGCTCGCTCTGTTGTTACAGCGCGAGCCTGGAACGGGTCCTAGCAATAGCGGTTCACCCGTCGCCTGAGCACGCGCGGCATTATCGCCGTGGCATACGAGCGAGGAATGTGCTCGCTACCGTGTCCTCGTGACGAACGCCGCGCCCTCGCTGACACACCGACACGGCTCACGTGTGCATAGCCATGCGTACGCCGGCCCACATCGCCATGTCCTGACGGGGTTCCGCATCTCTGCGCCGGCGGGCGAGCGCGCGCACGACGACGGCCACGAGCACGGCCGCTCCTACGACGGCGAGCATGGTCATTCCCACGGACTGGTCGACGACAGCATCAAGCGGTCCCGAGAGGGCGTCCGCGCCGTCGCACTCTCGCTCGCCGTCCTTGGCCTCACGGCAATCGCCCAGACCGCGGTCTTCGCCGCCAGCGGCAGCATCGCCCTGCTCGCCGACTTGATCCACAACTTCGGCGACGCGTTGACGGCCGTGCCGCTCGGGATCGCGTTCGCCTTGCGCTCCCAGGTAGCCGAGCGGCGGGCGGGCCTGGCAGTCGTGGGGGCCATCTTCATCAGCGCGTGCGTTGCCGGCGCGGAGGCCGTGCAGCGTCTAGTTCACCCGGTGGCCCCGACGCACTTGACGCTCCTCGCGCTCGCCGGAGCGATCGGGTATGCCGGCAACTTCATCGCGGCTCGCATCCGCTTGGGCGCGGGCCGAAGGCTGCATAGCCCCGCGATGATCGCCGACGGCCACCACGCGCGGGCCGACGCCTATGTCTCGCTTGCGGTCATCGCCTCCGCCGTCGTGGTCGCCCTCGGGGCGCCGATCGTCGACCCGCTCATCGGGCTTGCGATCACGCTTGTGATCCTGCGCATCACCTGGCAGTCATGGCGCACTGTGCGTCGCGAGCACCACGCGACGGGATAGTCACCGAGCGATGGCTGAGGAGTCCAGGACCCCCGACCTGGTCGCGCTGACGTGGGAGGCGTTTGCGGCTGTCAACAGGCGCGACCTCGATGCCACGATGCCTCTCTATGCTCCCGAGGCCGTATTGGACATATCGCGGACGGTAGGCGTCGTACCTCAGGGGCGGGCGGCGATCCGACGGTTCATCGAAGACTGGATCGCCGCCTACGAGGAGTTTGAGTACGTCCCCGAGGAGCCTGTCGAGCTTGGCAACGGCGTCGTGTTCGCGGTGGTCTCCCAGAAGGCCCGCCCGGTGGGCGTCACCGGCTACGTTCACCAGCGCGAGGGGTGGGTCTGTGTGTGGGTTGAGGGTCTGATTGCCAGCATCACCACTTACGTGGAAGCCGAAATCGACGACGCGCGTGCTGCCGGCGAACGCCTCGCAGAGGAGCGGGGGTAAGAGGTGTCGGACCCGACAGGCAATCCTCTAGGTCGCCCCATCGAGGAGCGCGTGGCGCTGGCGATGCCGTCCTCGCTCCTTCGGGCAATGGCTTGGGGCTTGGCACGCCTGCCACCCGGCTCAACGCTCAGGCGACGGCTGCTCAAGCGTCTCTTTGTCCTCGGCCTTGAGGCTGGGGGTCGGGGCAACGACGATGTGGCCCCGCTCTTCTTCGAGCCGAACGTGGAGTTTCGGCTCGTAAGTGAGGTACCCGGTACGCTCGGCTTGGCTGAGATCTACCACGGCCACCAGGGGTACGTTGACGCGTGGCGGGACTACCGAGAGGAAGCGGACGATCTGCGCTTCGAGATCGAACAGATCGTTGATCTCGGGAATCGGATTGCGATCCGCGGGAGCCTGGTGGGCCGCGGTCGACGCAGTGGCATCGAGATAGCCGACCGCCAGGGCCATGTCTTCTACGTATCACCGCGTGGCCTGGTCGCGCGGGTCGATCTCTACAGGGATTGGGATCAGGCCCTCGCCGCGTTGGGGAGGGAGTAGGCTGGTTTGGCTTGCTAGACCGATGAAACTTGAGCGCGCCCGGGCCGATTCGAACGGCCGACCTCTCGCTCCGGAGGCACGTTGGGGCCTCGCCGCCATCGCCCGGGTTTGTTGGATTTGCAGGGGGTATGCCCTTGCTCACCTGGCCGGTGATATACCCTGCGGGGGCCTCAGATACCGCCTTATTGGCAGTAAATGGCAGTGGGATCGGTCGGGCGGCGCTCAGCGTGGCATGCAGCGTACGGCGTAGGCTTACGGCTGATGGACGAATCGAGCTACAAGCGGGAGAAGATGATGGCCGGCGTCGAGCTACTGGCGACCGGGCGCGGCGAACTTCGAGAACGTCTTGAGGGGCTGTATCCGACGACACTCATGCGGCTCAAGCCGGACGATTTCGAGGACTCCGATCAGCGAGCGCTGTTTGAGGGCGTCCATAGTGCCATCACGCGAGAGCCGGGATCTGTGGCGGCGAGCATCGCGGCGATGGATGAGATCACCGCCAAGAAGGTGGCAGCGGACTTCTTTGAACTATTCCTGCGTGTGTTTCGTGTCCAGCCGTACGACGAGTAGGCGTCGGTTTCGTTCGTAGACCGGCCGAGGTTGGCGGACGGATCTACGCCCGCGGCGCTCGCTATGGTCGATGCCGTGAACGGCGAATACAGGCCGGCGGCTATCTGTCGTCGAGGCCATGTGCAAACCAGCGACATCACCCTCACCGAGTTCGGCCCGCACTGCCCGAACTGCGGCGCCGAGGTGCTCATCCAGTGCCCGGCCTGCCAGCAGCGCATTCGGGGCCGCTACTACGTCCCCCGCGTGGTCGGAGGGGGAACGGATTACAGACCGCCCGACTTCTGCGATCACTGCGGCGCCGCCTTCCCGTGGCTGAGCCGGCAAGGTCGGATCTTCGAGCTGCAGAACCGGCTCGACGGTGAACAGCTCGACCCCGCCGACGAGCTTGCAGTGCGCGAACAACTTGAGGCGCTCGTGAGCCCCGACCTGGACGAGGAGGAGGAGCGCCAGCGGTGGGCGCGCGTCAAGAAGCTCGCGCCGCGCTTGTGGGAGTCGTCGCAGCCGGTTATCGAAACGCTTGTGCAGGCTGCGATCCGGGCGAGCATCTAGCCGCCGGGGTCCCGTCGGCGGCCGGTAACGCGGCCAGGCCGGCGGTGTAGTCGATGTCGATGCCTGCGCATGACGATCTCTGGCCCACCTGGACGCCGCCCGGCTGTGTCGCGAAGCGGCAGGCGGAGTCTATGCGCGAGCTGCTCGACCTCCGGCTCGAAGGCCGGTCGGGAGCGCACCTGCTCGGCGAGCGCTTCGCCGCGCTCGCGCTGAGCGACAGCCTCAGCCAAGCCGACATGGCGCGCGCCGCGATCATGACCGTCGCCGACGTGGACGCGATCATTGCGGAACGCGTCGAGCATGACGCGCGGTGCAATGCGCGCGCCGCAGAGGACCGCGTCGCAAGGCACCGCGCGGCGTGAGCACGTCGGCCTTCCCAAGCGGCAGCGCCTGGTCGCAGCAGCCACCGGGTCGGCCGTGGCGGTGCGGGTTCTGCGGCAGCGAAGAGCCCCCGATCTCAGCGCAGCTTACGACCGCCGCCGGCATGTGGGCGATTCTCACGTGCCACCAGTGCCACGCGGTCCTCGGCGGGAGCCTTCTCCCGCAGCACGACGCCTAGCGTCCACCCGGCCGGATCGGCGGCGGCACAACTACTCCGGAGCCTCGAACTCCTTGGCGAGCTTGCGCATCGTGCTCTCGGCTTTCGTGAGCTGCTCACGCACTTCCCACCAGAGGCTGACAAGGCGCGAGTCGGGCGTCGCTCCCTTCATCATCGCCCCGATGCCTCCAACGGCGAGCGCAAGTGCGCTCTGTTCGACGGCGTCGTACTGCTCGACCGTCTTACCGGTAGCGTCCTTCACGACCAGGCGAACGGTCGCGGGCTCTATCGCCAGGGCACCTACGGGGCTCCTTCCTCTCTGTCCCTCCAGAGTGACGGTGCCGCTAGGGCGCCGCGCGATAAACGCACTTCCGCGTGCGTCGGCCTGCTCCCATTGGATGGCCTTGCTCGCGGTGCCCGCCTGCAACGCGTCAACCAGTTCTGAGAGTGGGTCGCCGGGGCTCATTGCTGTACCGCCATCATCATGTCAAGCGCGGCCTTGCGGCCGAGCGCGCACGCGGGACTGGTGTGCTGGAGGATTTGGCGACAAGCTCGCTCAGGGGTCAGGTCGGGGTCCTCCAGGTCGCGTAGGGCGATGTCCACCAGCCCTAGCGACGTCTCCAAGTGTCCGTCGAGCTGGATGTCCATCACGTTGGCCGCGTGGAGGAGCGCCTGATACTCCGGGGCGATTCGACGCCATTCCAGGACCGCCGTCGTGGCTCCGGGCCTGTCGGCGCCGGCCGACGTGGTCCGCACCCTCATGTCGACGCTGTCCATGTCCGACGTCCTCGTCAGCAGCATGACGCCCGCCGTCTGGCGTTTGGCGATCTCGGCCTTCCGTTGCGCACGGCGGCCCTGAACGAACGCGACTATGAGGCTGACGACTGCCACGACAAGCCCCCCGAGGCTGATCCAATCGCTTGTGCTCGGGAAGTCTGTCGCGCTCACGGCGGCGATTCTGTCACCGGCCCGGACGCCTCGCGGCTCGGGCGGCGGATTACGATCGGCAGATGAGCAGCGGCGTAGCCGAGATGTGGGACCACCTATCGATCGAGCCGGATGAGGCCGTGATCCTCTCCGGTATCTACGAGACAACACCGGATGCGCCGATCCTCAGGTGCGCGAGCCTCCTGATCGGTCCGCCAGCGATCGCGGAGACCGGCTGGCCTGGCTGGCGCCTAGCAGAGGGGTTCAAACCAGCCCCCAGCCCTCCGGCGTTGGAAGCGCCATCAACGTTCTCGGTCGATCTCGGCGCGATCTGGGCCGGTCGAGTTGTGATGACCCAGGCGGAGGCGTACGGCTGGCTTCGCGCGGTAATGGAGCGGAATCAGTGCGAAGCCGTCGGGGGACTGCCAGTGGCGCAAGCGGCGCTCGCGCAAGCACGAGCGCCCATCCGCGTCGGCACCCACTCCCATACGGCCGCTGGGGACCTCGCCACATGGCTGGCGCGGCCGATCGCGGGGTTCCACTTCACCCGCATCGACGACCCGGCCGACATCGAGCCGGAGTCGCACTGGACTGTTGGTGACACCGAGATTGGAATGCCTGCCGTCGAACTCCTCGGGCTGTCCTCATTCGAGGGCAGCACCGGGGCGGAACCTTCAGGGTTGCTAGTGGGGAGGTTCGAGCGTCGTGCCTGGCTCGCAAGTCAGCGCCTTGACCTCGATCAGGACCTCTACTCCATACAGCTCGGAATCGAGCCCGAGCGTGCCGACCTTGCCGACCTTGAGATCGAGGTCGAAGAGCAGCTCGACGACGAGGTGCTCTTTGCCGAGCATCTACGGCTTGAGGACGTCGACATCCGCGAAGCCATCCGTCGGTTGCACGAACCAACGCCACCGGGCAGTCGCATTGAGATCGGCGTGCGCCTTCCGACATTCGGTCGCGGCATCAAACGATCAGTACGCCTGAGTCACCGCGATGGCGCCCTGCTCGACGAGTGGCCGTCCTTCAACGTCATTGAGTCGATCTCGATCAGCATCAACGCCGACGGGGCGGAGCTGCCACCCGTGAACGTGGGTGAGCGTCGAAGCCCACAGGACCTTGTTGAACACCTAGGTTCCGTTGAGCGAGTGCGCAGCCAGTACGCGACACTGAGGCGCGAGGGGACCCACCTCCGGATATTTGACGACCTCGACGAGGGGCGAAAGGAACTACGAGCAATCCTTGAGCGTGCGCCAGGTGAGGTGCTCGTGCTGGATCCCTACTTCCGGGACTGGGATCTGCTGACGAACCTTGGCGGCCCACCGCCGCGGGTGTTGATCGGGTCCGACAGTGACCCGCCGCCCGAAGGGTTCCCTGGCAAGGTTGCACGCTGGCGAGGCCGACTCGCACCATTCCACGACCGATTCTTTCTGTGGGAGGGCGGTGGCGTCTCCGTCGGAACGTCCGCGGGAGGTGTTCGCGACCGGCTCTATCGAATCGTGAGAATGGGAGCTGCTGAATCGGAGGAGCTGCGAACGCGCTTCGCCCTATGGTGGGGTGACCCAGGCTTCGAACACATCTGATCGTTTCAGTCTGCCCCGCTGCGCTCCTGGATCGCTCGAACGGCTGTAGCGGGTCGAGTCGTGGCTGGCGAGTTAGGCGGCCCGCTCGACGGCCGCGGTCAGCTCCCGAAGGCTGACGCCCAGCGGGTCCTCGCCCAATCGGGCTAGTAGTCTCGAAATCGCCATGATGAGACGTCGAGCCATCGTCGGTCTTCGTCGTCGCCATCGCGGTCGGGCGCGATGCTCCTTCAAGCGCGCCCGGGCCGATTCGAACGGCCGACCTCTCGCTCCGGAGGCGAGCGCTCTATCCACTGAGCTACGGGCGCTTATGCCTGCAAGTAGGCAGTTTATGGTGTTGCTGCTGCCTCCTCGGAGGCGGTATCGGCGCCCCGTTTGCCCAAACGTCCGTCCGGACGGCACCCCATGAGGGCGCGGAGTCGGGCCTTTTCGTCGTGGCGCATGGTTGACGATACACGCGGTGCGAGAAGGTCGGGCCCACGCTGGAGGCAACGCCCATGGCGCTCGCGACCTGCTCGACGTCTGGCGCCGGCTCGCGCGCGTTCAGAGCGCCCCTGGCTGACGGACTGACTCGCTCCAGCAGCGTCTCACAGCCAACAGCGCCGTTAACAGTTCGGCTACACAGGAGCTGGCTTACGGCGTATCGTCTGACGCGCAATCTGGGCTCGCCTGCTCGGTGAGCCCGAACGCCGGAGGGAAAAGGAGTTCGGAGATGCGACACGTCAGGATGATCGTGGCTTGCCTGCTCAGCGTGCTGGCGACGACGGCTGTCGCCGCTGCAGGGGCGTCCGCGTCGACGGGAGCCGCCGCCTGGGGCGGCAACGCCGAAGGACAGCTCGGCAACGGCACAATGACCAACAGCAGCCTGCCCGGAGCGGTCAGCGGCCTGACCGAAGTCACGGCGGTCTCCGCCGGTGGCGGTCACAGCCTGGCGCTGCTCAGCAACGGCACCGTCATGGCCTGGGGTGCCAACGGCAAAGGCCAGCTGGGCAACGGCACAACCACCACCAGCGACGTGCCCGTCGCGGTGAGCGGCTTGACTGGAGTCACGGCGATCTCCGCAGGCGGGGCCTTCAGCCTGGCCCTGCTTGGAAACGGCACGGTCATGGCCTGGGGTGAAAACACGCACGGTCAGCTCGGCAACGGGACGATCGCCAACAGCGACGTGCCGGTCGCCGTCAGCGGATTGACGGGGGTCACGGCGATCGCCGCCGGAGCGAACCACGGCCTGGCGCTGCTGAGCAGCGGCAAAGTCATGTCGTGGGGTGACGATATGGCGGGGCAGCTCGGCAACGGGACCACGAACAACGGCGAACTCGTGCCGGTGGCCGTGAGCGGGCTGAGCGGCGCCACAGGCATCTCCGCCGGCGAGTCTCACAGCCTGGCGCTGCTGGGCGCGGGGACGGTCATGGCCTGGGGCGCCAACGGGTCGGGGCAGCTCGGAAACGGCACGACAACGAACAGCACCGTGCCCGTGGCCGTCAGCAGCCTGACCGGGGTCACGGCCGTCTCGGCCGGCGCGAACCACTCTCTCGCCCTTCTGAGCGGCGGCACCGCCACGGCGTGGGGCAACAACCTGACGGGGCAGCTCGGCAATGGCACCACGACGAGCAGCGACATCCCGGTGGCTGTGAGCGGACTGACGGGAGCCACGGCGCTCTCCGGAGGTGGCCACCATAGCCTCGCGCTCCTGAGCAGCGGCACGGTCGTGGCATGGGGCAGCAACGCCGAGGGCCAGCTGGGCACCGGCGGATCGACGGGCAGTCACGTGCCGGTGGCGGTCAGCGGTCTGAACGAAGTCAAGGGCATCGACGCCGGGACGTTCCACAGCCTCGCCTTCGGCCCGCAGCTGCCAACCGTGACGAGCGTCAACCCGAACGCCGGCCCGCCGGCGGGCGGCAGCTCGGTGACGGTGACCGGCACCAACTTCACGGGTGCGACGGCGGTCCGCTTCGGCGCGAACAACGCGACCGAATTCACGGTCAACTCGGCGACCATGATCACTGCCAAGTCGCCGGCCGGGGCGGGTGTGGTCGACGTCACCGTCGTCACTCCAGCCGGAGCGAGCCCCCACAGCGCGGCCGACCAGTTCAGCTACCTGCCGACCGTCACGAACGTCAGCCCCAACATCGGCCCTCAAGCCGGGGGCACATCGGTGACCGTCACGGGCACCAACTTCACGGGTGCGACGGCCGTGCGGTTCGGAGCGAGCAACGCCACGGAAGTCACGGTCAACTCGGCGACCATGATCACGGCCAAGTCGCCGGCCGGGGCGGGTGTGGTAGACGTGACGGTGGTCACGCCTGGTGGCACGAGTGCGACCGGTGCGGCCGACCACTTCACCTACGAAGGCGCCCCTCCCGAATTCGGGCGGTGCGTGAAAGTCACGACCGGCACCGGCGCTTACGCAAGCGCAACCTGCACGAGCCTCGGCGGCGAAAAGAAATACGAATGGCTTCCGGGTCCGGGCGCAAAACCGAAGTTCACGACGAAAATAAAACTGGACACGAAATTCACCTGGCAGGGTGTCGGCGGCGCGGAACTCACGTGCACCGCCGAGAAGGGGACCGGCGAATACACCGGGGCGAAAACCGTCGGCGGCGTGGTGCTGACCCTCAACGGATGCGCGTTCGCCGGATCGAAATGCTCGACGGCCGGCGCCCGCGAAGGAGAAGTGATCACGAAGGCGCTCGTGGGAGAACTGGGCGTCATCAAGGTCAGCACCGAAGGCCCGCTCCACAACGAAATAGGCCTCGACCTCAAACCGGCGAGCGGCGAAGCGATCGCGGAATTCGCCTGCAGCAGCGTCGCTGGAAAGTGGCGAGGCTCGGTGATCGTGCCGGTGACAAGCGACAAGATGGCCGCTTCGATGTCGCTGAAATACGCCGCGACGAACGGAAAACAGAAGCCTGAATCCTTCGCAGGCCTTCCGAAGGACGTGATCGAAAGCTCCCTCGGCGCGTCCACATTCGAACAGAGTGCGTGGGTGCTGTCGAGCACATTGACGAACGCCGAAAAGATCGAGGTCAACTCGGTCGTCTAGCGCTCTCGAAGGGCGTCATCTCGCGGGTCCCCGCAGAGGCGGCTGTGTGCGCCGCTGCCCCCCGTAAGCCGCTGGGCGCCGAAGCCCGACTTTCCGGGGCTTGACGGCCGGTCGCTGCCTCGGGCCTCGCCGCGTCGCTACGGTAGCGACCATGGACCTTTCGCTGTTCTTCGCCGGGACCGGTGGTTCGGTGCCGAGTGCGCGCCGCGGGCTTCCCGCCGTGCTCGTTCGCCGTGGCGGTGATCGTCTGCTGTTCGATTGCGGGGAAGGCACTCAGCGCCAGCTCGTGCGCTCGATCGGTCTCGTTGACATGGACAGCGTCTTCATCACGCACTTCCACGCCGACCACTGGCTCGGGCTGCCCGGCATGCTGAAGTCCTTCGCCCTGCGCGAGCGCAGCGAGCAGCTCACCGTCCATGGGCCCCGCGGCCTGAGCGAGCTGATGGGGGTGATGCGTATCGTCTACGGGCGCCTGCCCTACCCGCTCGAGGTCGTCGAGCTCGAGCCGGCGCAGACCGTCGAGCGGGACGGCTACCTGATCGCCGCGATTCCCGTCCGCCATCGCGGCGAGGCCTCCTTCGGCTATGCGCTCGTGGAGGAGCCGCGCCCCGGACATCTCGATGCGGGCCGCGCCGAGCAGCTCGGTGTCACTCCCGGACCGGACTTCGGCCGCCTGCAGCGCGGCGAGACGGTGGGTGGCGTGAGCCCCGAGCAGGTGATGGGACCGCCGCGCGAGGGCCGCAAGATCGTCATCTCCGGGGACACGTCGCCGTGCGAGACCCTCGAGATCGCTGCCCATCAGGCCGATCTGCTGGTCCACGAGGCGACCTTCGCCGAGGAGGAGGCCGATCGCGCGCGCGAGACATCTCACAGCACCGCCCGCCAGGCGGCAGAGCTCGCCAGCGGCGCCGAGGTGCGCATGCTCGCCCTCACCCACTTCTCCAGCCGATACGCCGGCGGCGAGCTGCTCGAGGAGGCCCGCCAGGTGTTCGCAGCGACGGAGGCGCCGCGCGACTTCGACACGATCGAGGTCCCGTTTCCGGAGCGGGGCGCCGCCAAGCTCGAGCGCTGGTCCGAGCGCCAGGCGCGCGAGCGTGGCCAGAACGGGCCTTCCGCGCCGGCCGAGACCGTCGCTTCGCCCTGATAGATTCCCGTCAGATCCTTTAACCCGGTCCAGCGAGGCCAGGAAGGAAAAGATGGACAGCGACGAGAAGGTCGTCCTCCAAGAGGACGAAGTGAAACGGGCGCTCACGCGCATCGCTCACGAGATCGTTGAGCGCAACCCTCAGTCGCCAGTCCCCGCCCTCGTCGGCATCCACCGCCGCGGCGCGTTCCTCGCCCGGCGCCTGCACGTGATGCTCGAGGAGCTGCTCGACGCCGACGTGCCGCTCGGCGATCTCGACATCGGCTTCTACCGCGACGACGTGTCGAGCCGCCCCGACGCTCCGGTGCTGCACGCGTCGCACGTCGACTTCGACGTCACGGGGCGAACCGTGGTGATCGTCGACGACGTCCTCTACACCGGCCGCACGGTGCGGGCCGCGATCGAGGCGCTGTTCGACTACGGCCGTCCGGAGCGCGTGCAGCTCGCAGTGCTCGCCGACCGCGGCCACCGCGAGCTGCCGATCCGCCCGGACTACGTCGGCAAGAACCTGCCCACCTCGAGAGCCGAGCACGTGCACGTGCGGGTGCTCGAGCTCGACGGCGTCGATGAGATCGCGATCGCCGCCGGCGCCGGCCCGGTCGCGTCGGCCGCGATGGAGGCGCCCGCGTGAACCATCTGCTCTCGATAGCGGAACTCGACCGCGCCGGCATCGAACGGATCATCACGCAGGCGGCGCGCTTCGCCGAGGTGTCCGACCGCGAGATCAAGAAGGTGCCCGCGCTGCGAGGGCGGATGGTCCTCAACCTCTTCTACGAGGCTTCAACGCGAACCCGCAGCTCGTTCGAGCTCGCTGCCAAGCGGCTGTCCGCGGACGTCGTCAACTTCGCCGCCAGCGGATCCAGCGTGGAGAAGGGCGAGTCGCTCAAGGACACGGTTCTGACGCTGAGCGCGCACAAGCCCGACGCCATCGTCCTGCGCACCCCCTGGGCTGGCGCGGCCGAGCTGGTCTCGCGATGGTGCAGCGCCGCGATCGTCAACGCCGGCGATGGGCAGCACGAGCATCCGACACAGGCCCTGCTGGACGTCTACACGCTGCAACAGCGCCTCGGCGGCCTCGACGGCGCGTCGATCTGGATCGTCGGCGACGTCACCCACTCGCGCGTCGCCCGCTCGAACATCCTCGCGTTTCAGGCGATGGGCGCGAAGGTGACGGTCGCCGGGCCGCCCACGCTGATCCCGCGCCACATCGAGGAGCTCGGCTGCGACGTTCGCTTCACGCTCGAGGAGCTCGACGGCGCCGACGTCGTGTATGCGTTGCGAATGCAGCGCGAGCGGATGACCGAGACGTGGGTGCCGTCGCTGCGGGAGTACGCCACCTGGTACCAGATCAACGGGCGTCGCCTCGGTCCCCGCCAGGTGCTGATGCACCCCGGCCCGGTCAACCGCGGCGTCGAGCTCTCGGGCGACGTCGTCGACTCCCCGCAGGCCGTGATCACCGCCCAGGTCGAGGCCGGGGTGGTCGTGCGCATGGCCGTTCTCTATGAGCTGCTGGCCGGGGCGAAGGAGCCAGACCCGGTCGCTCGCCGCCAGAAGACCGCTCCACAACCGGCATGACGACCGCCCACCCGCTAGTGCGCTGTCCACAAGGAGCGGCGGACCTTCTCCTGCGCGACGTTCGCGTGCTCGACCCGCGCGAGCGGATCGACGCCCGCCACGACGTGCGTGTGCGCGGGGGAGAGATCGCCGACCTCGGCACGCCCGAAGGTCTCGAGCAGCTCGAGGCCGAGGAGCTCATCGAGGGGCAGGGGCGGCTGACGCTGCTGCCGGCGTTCTTCGATCCGCACGTGCATCTACGCACCCCCGGGCAGGAGCACAAGGAGGACCTCGAGACCGGCACGCGCGCGGCCGCCGCCGGCGGCTACGGCGGCGTGATCGCCATGCCCAACACCGATCCGGCGCTCGACTCCGCGCCGCTGCTGCGCTCCGTGCGCGACGCCGCCGCGCGTGAAGCGCGTGTGCCCGTTGGCTTCCTGGCGGCCATAACCCGCGGCCTGGCCGGCGAGCAGCTCACGGAGATGGCGGAGCTGGCGCAGGCGGGCGCGCTCGGCTTCACCGATGACGGACAGCCGGTGCAGAGCGCCGGGATGCTGCGCAAGGCGCTGCAGTACCAGCGTCTGTGCGGCGGCGTGCTCGCTCTGCACGAGGAGGACCGAACGCTCTCGCGCGGCGGCAGCATGCACGAGGGCGCGCTCAGCGCGGCGCTCGGGATCCGGGGGATACCGACCGTCGCCGAGTCGACGATGGTCGCCCGCGATGCCGAGCTCGCCGGCTACGAGGGCGCCCGCGTGCACTTCCAGCACCTCAGCTGCCGCGCCTCGGTCGAAACGATCGCCACGGCCAAGCAACGGGGGTGGATGGTCAGCGGCGAGGTCACCCCGCACCACCTGCTCCTCACCGAGGAGGACGTGCGTGACCTCGACACCCGCATGAAGATGCACCCTCCGCTCGCCGGCGAGGATGACCGTCAGTCGCTCGTCGATGGACTGCGCGCCGGCACGATCGACTGCGTGGCGACCGATCACGCTCCGCACGCGCGCGAGGAGAAGGAAGTCCCCTTCGAGCAGGCCCCGATGGGGACCACGGGGCTGGAGACTGCCTTCGCCGCGCTACACACCGGCCTCGTGCTGCCCGGCACGCTCAGCCTCGGGCTGCTCGTCGAGCGGATGACCGCCGGGGCCGGACTGTTCGACCTCCCACTCCCGCTGATCGCCAGAGGCGAGCCCGCCAACCTCACGCTCGTCGACCTCGACGCAGAGTGGGTGGCTGGCGAGCACGGTTGGGAGAGCCGCTCGGAGAACTGCTGCTTCGCTGGCCGGGCGATGCGCGGGCGCGTGCTGCTGACGCTCGCGGCCGGCTCCGTCGTCTATCGCGAGCGCGCCTTCTCGGTGGTGGCCGCCTGATGGGGCTTCTGGAGCGCCGCCGCGCGGCGCTGGTGGTCGTCGACGTCCAGGAGAGCTTCCGGCCGTACGCCTCTTTCGAGGGTGTGGCGAGCGCCTGCGCGAAGCTCGTGGAGGCCGCCAGGATTCTCGCGGTGCCGGCGCTCGTCAGCGAGCAGTACCCGAAGGGCCTCGGCCGCACGGCGCCGGAGGTGGGGATCACCGACGAGCCCCGCATCGAGAAGACCGTGTTCTCGGCCGTGCGTGCCGACGGCTTCGACCTCGGCGCCAGCGAGCAGGCGATCGTCTGCGGGATCGAGACCCACGTCTGCGTCAGTCAGACCGTCCACGACCTGCTCGCGAGAGGCATCGAGGTGCACGTCCCCGCCGATGCGGTCGGCTCGCGCCACGCGATCGACTACGAGCGCGGGCTCGAGCGGCTGGAGCGCGCCGGGGCGGTCATCAGCACGGTCGAGGCGTCGCTGTTCGAGCTGCTCGAGCGCGCCGGTACGCCGGAGTTCAAGGCCGTTCAGAAGCTGATCCTCTGAGATGGCCGACGCGACCGGCTACGTGCTGCTCGAGGACGGCACGCGCTTTGACGGCGAGGTCTGCGGGGCTTCGGATCCCGCCCGCCACGCCGTCGGCGAGGTGGTCTTCACCACCGGGATGTCGGGCTATCAGGAGTCGATGAGCGACCCGTCCTTCGCCGGTCAGCTGATCACCTTCACCTACCCGCACATCGGCAACTACGGCGCAAGCACCGAGGCCATGGAGTCCGAGCGGCCGTGGGCGCGTGCCGCGATCATGCGCGAGGCCAGCAACGGCGAGGACGCGCCCAGCGCAGAGCGCGGATGGCTGGACTGGCTCGCCGACTGCGGCGTGGTGGCGATCACAGGCGTGGACACGCGGGCGCTCGTCAGGCACATCCGAGACGCAGGGGCGATGCGCGGAGGGGTCTTCCCCGGGGCGATGGCCGAGAGCCAGGCGCGCGAGCTGATCGACGCCGAGCCGCCGATGGCGGGCCAGGACCTCGCCGCCCTCGTCAGCCCGGAGCAGATAAGCCGGCACGGCGCCGGCGACGGCCCGAGGATCGCCGTGATCGACACCGGCATCAAGGCCTCGATGGTGCGCGAGCTGATCGCACGAGGAGCCCGCGTCTCGCTGCACCCATGCCACAGCAGCGCCGCGGAGCTGCTCCGCGAGGACCCCGACGCGATCTTTCTCGCGAACGGCCCGGGCGACCCCGCGGCCCTCTCCTACATCGTCGACACGGTACGCGAGCTGGTCGGCAGGAAGCCCGTGTGGGGCATCTGCCTCGGACATCAGCTGCTCTGCCGGGCGGTCGGACTCGAGACGTTCAAGCTTCCCTTCGGCCACCACGGAGCCAACCATCCGGTGATGGACCTGCAGACACGCCGCGTCGAGATCACCTCCCAGAATCACGGCTTCGCCGCGGTCGGGCCCGGCGGCGTGCGCACGATCGACGCCGACGAGCCGGTGCGCTGGCAGACCGACTTCGGCGAGGCGGCGCTCTCGCACGTCAACCTCTACGACCGCACCGTGGAGGGCCTGGAGCTGCTGGATGTGCCCGGAGGGACCGTCCAGTACCACCCGGAGGCCGGCCCCGGTCCGCACGACAGCCTCTACCTGTTCGACCGCTTCCTGGACCGCATTGCCGCGGCGTAGCGACATCCACAAGATCCTCATCCTCGGGTCCGGCCCGATCGTCATCGGCCAGGCGGCCGAGTTCGACTATTCGGGCGTGCAGGCCTGCAAGGTGCTGCGCGAGGAGGGCTATGAGGTCGTGCTCGTCAACTCCAACCCGGCGACGATCATGACCGACCCTGAGCTGGCCGACGCCACCTACATCGAGCCGCTGCTGCCCGGTCCGGTGGCGAAGGTGATCGAGCGCGAGCGCCCCGACGCGCTGCTCGGCACACTCGGCGGTCAGACCGCCCTCAACCTCGCCAAGGCGCTGCACGACGACGGCACGCTCGAGCGCTTCGGCGTCGAGCTAATCGGCGCGAACTACGAGGCGATCGCCTGCGCTGAGGACCGCGAGCTGTTCGGAGCGGCGATGGCGCGTGCCGGGCTGCGAATGCCCACCAGCGTCATCGCCACGAGCGTCCCGCAGGCCGTCGCCGCGCTCGCCGGCCTCGGCCTGCCCTGCATCGTGCGCCCCGCCTTCACGCTCGGTGGCCGCGGCGGGGGCATCGCCCGTACCGAGGACGAGCTCGAGGTGCTCGCCGCCCGCGGGATCGAGGCCTCGCCGATCGGTCAGGTCCTGCTCGACCAGTCGGTGCTCGGCTGGGGCGAGTTCGAGCTCGAGGTGATGCGCGACGCAGCGGACAACGTGGTGATCGTCTGCTCGATCGAGAACATCGATCCGATGGGCGTGCATACCGGCGACTCGATCACGGTCGCCCCGCAGCAGACGCTCACCGACCGCCTCTACCAGCGCCTGCGCGACCAGGCGATCGCGGTGATCCGCGCCGTGGGCGTCGAGACGGGCGGGTCCAACGTGCAGTTCGCCGTCAAGCCGGAGACCGAGGAGATCCTCGTGATCGAGATGAACCCGCGCGTGTCGCGGTCCTCGGCGCTGGCCTCCAAGGCGACCGGCTTTCCGATCGCGAAGATCGCCGCGCGCCTCGCCGTCGGCTACCGTCTCGACGAGATCGACAACGACATCACGGGCGTCACTCCCGCCTGCTTCGAGCCGACGATCGACTACGTCGTCGTCAAGTGGCCGCGATTCGCATTCGAGAAGTTCCCGGGCACGGACCCGACGCTCTCGACGCACATGAAGTCCGTCGGAGAGGCGATGGCGATCGGGCGCACCTTCGGCCAAGCCTTCGCCAAGGCGCTGCGGTCACGAGAGCTCGACAAGCAGCCGTGCCTGTCGGGGTCGAGCGAAGCGGAGCTCCTGGAGAGCGTCCGCTCACCCGGCCCGGACCGCTTCGAGATGCTGCTCGAGCTGCTCGGCCGCGGCGTCGGCGTTGAGCGTTTGAACGAGCTCACGTCGATCGACCCCTGGTTCCTGCGCGAGCTGCAGGCGCTGGCCCTCGACCCCCAGGCCCCGTTCGCGGGAGTGCGCTCGTTCAGGGCCGTCGACACGTGCGCGGCAGAGTTCCCGGCGCGCACGCCCTACTACTACTCCGGCTGGGAGCGGGCCGCCCAGCACGAGCTGCAGGCGCGCGAGCGCGAGTCGATCGTGATCCTCGGGGCCGGGCCCAACCGAATCGGGCAGGGGATCGAGTTCGACTACTGCTGCGTGCATGCGGCGATGACCGTGCGCGCGTCGGGACGCGACGCGGTGATGATCAACTGCAACCCCGAGACCGTGTCGACCGACTACGACACCTCCGACCGCCTGTACTTCGAGCCGCTGACGCTCGAGGACGTGCTCGCGGTCGTCGACGTCGAGCGGCCCGCCGGCGTGATCGTCCAGTTCGGCGGGCAGACGCCACTGAAGCTCGCCGCCGGGCTCGCCGCGGCCGGGGTGCCGCTGCTCGGCACGAGCGTCGAGTCGATCGACCTCGCCGAGGATCGTGCGCGCTTCGGCGCGCTGCTCGAGCGCCTCGGCTACAAGGCCCCGCCGTACGCGACCGCCCGCTCGGTCGCAGAGGCGCTCGACTGCGCCGCACGGGTCGGATTCCCACTGCTCGTGCGCCCCTCCTACGTGCTGGGCGGGCGAGCGATGGAGATCGTCTACTCCCCCGAGGGACTCGAGGACTACCTGCGCCGCGAGGCCGGCGAGGGCGGGGAGATCTATCTCGACCGCTTCCTCGAGAACGCAACCGAGGTGGATGTCGACGCGCTCTGTGACGGCGAGGACGTCTGGATCGGCGGCATCATGCAGCACGTCGAGGAGGCCGGCATCCACTCCGGCGACAGTGCGTGCGTACTGCCGCCACACTCGCTCGGCGAGGAGATGCTCGAGCAGATCCGGGCGGCCACGCGGGAGATCGCGCTGGCGATCGGCGTCATCGGGCTGTTGAACGTCCAGTATGCGGTCCACGCGGGCCAGCTGTTCGTGATCGAGGCCAACCCCCGGGCCTCGCGCACCGTTCCCTTCGTATCCAAGGCCGTCGGCGTGGCGCTCGCAAAGCTCGCCTGCCGGATCATGCTGGGCGAGCGGATCGCCGATCTCGGACTTCCGCAGGGACGCGAGGGCATCGGCTTCGGCGAGCACATCTCCGTCAAGGAGGCCGTCCTCCCGTTCGACCGCTTCGAGGGCTCTGACGCGGTGCTCGGCCCGGAGATGCGCTCCACCGGCGAGGTGATGGGGATCGCACGCGATTTCCCCACCGCCTTCGCCAAGGCGCAGGCCGCGGCCGGCGTGCCACTCCCCAGCTCGGGCACCGCGTTCATCACCGTCACCGACTCGGACAAGCCCGGCGCCTTCGCGGTCGCCCAGATCCTTCACGACCACGGCTTTCGCATCGTCGCGACACGGGGCACCGCCGAGGCGATCGCCCGCATGGGCGTGCCCGTGCAGCCGCTGAACAAGATCGGCGAGGGCTCCCCGCACGTGCTCGACTGGATCGAGCGTGGCGACGTCGATCTCGTCGTGAACACGCCCACGGGCTTCGGCGCCCGAACCGACGGCTATGAGATCCGCCGCGCCGCCGTCATGCACGGGATTCCCTGCCTGACGACACTCTCGGCCGGCGTTTCGGCCGCGCGGGCGATCGCGGGGCGAAGACGCGACGGCGAGCCCGAGGTGCTTTGCCTGCAGGAGCTGCACGGGGCGAGGACCCGGTGAGCCGGGCTCCCTTGCACCGCAGGCTGCTGACGGTCTCGGGAGTCGATCGGCTCGGCTCCTACCTGGTGGTCCGTGTCGATGACCCCGGTGGCCCGCAGCCCGAGCCTGGGCAGTTCGCGATGCTGGCTGCCAGCGAGCGCTGGGGCGGGGGAGAGGACGAGCGGCCGTATCTGTCGCGCGCCTTCTCGGTGGCTCGCCGGCGCGGCAGCGAGTCGCATTTCCTGCTGGAGGACGTCGGCCCCGGCTCGCGGCGGCTGAGCGAGCTGCGAGCCGGTGAGCGACTGTGGATGCTCGGACCGCTCGGGCGGGGATTCACGGCGCCGTCCGCCGGGCGCCGGGCGATCCTCGTGGGCGGCGGCGTGGGGATCGCGCCGCTTGCGATCCTCCAGGACACGCTCGAGCAGGACGCGACCGTGCTGCTCGGCTTTCGCGACCGCGAGCGGGCGGAGGGGGCCGCCCTGCTCGACGCGGCCATCGTGGCGACCGACGACGGCTCGAGTGGCCATCACGGCCTCGTGACCGACCTGCTGGCGCAGGAGATCGAGCGCGACCCCGCCGCGGTGGTCTACGCGTGCGGTCCCGCCGGCATGCTCGAGGGGGTCCGGGCGATCTGCGAGGTGGGCGCCGTGCCGGCGCAGCTCGCGCTCGAGGCGGGCATGGCGTGCGGCTTCGGCGCCTGCTTCGGATGCGTCGTGCCGCGCCGCGGCGGCGGCTACCTGCGGGTGTGCGTGGATGGCCCGGTGATCGACGCCGCAGAGCTCGATCACGTCGACGCCCACGCGGGAGCCCCGGCGTGAGCGTGAGCTTCTGCGGCCTCGAGCTCGCCCACCCGATCATCAACGGTTCGGGCACGTTCGATGCGATCGCCGCCGCCCGCGCCTTCGCCGATGATCTGCGCGAGGCCTTTCCGTTCGCCGCCTACGTCTCCAAGACGATCACGCTGGAGCCCCGCGCGGGCAACGCTCCGCCCAGGCTGTGGGAGACAGCGGCGGGACTGATCAACTCGATCGGCCTGCCCAACAAGGGGCTGGAGGGCTATCTCGCCGAGGACCTGCCGCAGTTGGCGGGCATGACCACGGTCCCTCAGCCCGGCGCCGAGCCGCGGCCAGTGCCGGTGATCACCAACGTGATGGGCTCGACAACGCACGAGTTCTCCGCGCTCGTCGAGGCCTGCGAGGCGCGCTCCGAGATCGCGGCGCTCGAGCTCAACGTGTCATGTCCGAACGTCAAGACGGGGCTGGACATCGGCGCGGATCCCCTGCAGCTGGAGCAGCTCGTGCGGGCGGTCAGGGGGCTCACGCGCAAGCCGCTGATCGTCAAGCTCACCCCCAACACGGCCGACGTCGCGGCCTGCGCCCAGGGGGCCCAGGAGGGCGGCGCGGACGCGGTCTCGCTGATCAACACGTTGCGGGCGATGGCCCTCGCGCCAGCGGAGCGGGAGGCGCCCGGCGGCCACCGCGCCTGGCTCGGCGGCCGCACCGGTGGCCTCTCGGGCCCGGCCGTCCGGGCGGTTGCGCTTGCGCAGGTGGCGGCTGTCGCCGCGCGTGTCGCAGTCCCCGTGATCGGCATGGGTGGCGTGCAGAGCGGCGCCCACGCCAGGGAGCTGATGGACGTGGGCGCGACGCTCGTCGCGGTCGGCACGGAGAGCTTCCGCGAGCCGGCCGCGGGTGCGAGGATCGCGCGCGAGCTCGGCGATACGGCGCGCGCCGAACCCGCAATTTCGGAGGAAAGCGTTCGGTGAGCGCATCTCGAGGCGTCCCGAGAGGCGTGAAAAGCGCCCGAGCGGCCCGGATCGTTGGGCGTTGGAAACCCCTGTAAACGCTAGTGCCACCGTCCATCAGCCTCGATGTCAGTGAACCTCAGGTTGAGGTAGAGATGAATTCGCGAAGTTAGCCTTGATCGCCCGCGCCGGGTGTGTAGACTCGCCGCCCATGGCGACGGCGACCAGCACGACGTCCTCGAACACATCAACCGCACCGGAGCGGTCCTTGAACCAGAGGATGGACGCACTGGCGAGAGCCAACCAGATCCGGATCGAGCGGGCGCAGCTGAAGCGGGACCTGAAGTCCGGACGCCGGTCGATCCACTCGCTGCTGCTCGATCCGCCCGAGTACGTCGAGACGGCGAAGGTCTTCGACATGCTGCTCGCGGTGCCGAAGTACGGCCGCGTGAAGGTCAACAAGATCCTCGCGCACTGCCGGATCGCGCCCAGCAAGACGATCGGCGGGCTCTCCGAGCGGCAGCGCAGCGAGCTCATCTCGCTTCTGCACCACTAGAGGATTCCCACCGGACCCGGCATTAGGGTGCCCGGCGTGGCGCGCGTATTCGTCATCACCGGGCCCTCAGGGGTCGGCAAGGGAACGCTCATCCGTGGGCTGATGGAGCGGCTGCCAGGGCTGGAGCTGTCCGTGTCCGCGACCACGCGCGCCCCTCGGGCGGGGGAGCGCGACGGGCTGGACTACCACTTCCTGACACGCGAGGAGTTCGACCGCCGCGTGGCGCAGGGGGAGTTCGTCGAGCACGCCGACTACGCGGGGCGTAGCTACGGGACCCTGCGCTCCGAGCTCGAGGATCGAGTGCGTGCCGGCGCGCCGGTGGTGCTGGAGATCGAGGTGCAGGGCGCCCGCCAGGTGCGCGAGGCGCTGCCCGAGGCCGTGCAGGTGTTCATCGCGCCGCCCTCTCGGGAGGCGCTGCGCGCGCGGCTGACGGCACGCGGCACGGACGACTCCGAGGAGGTCGAGCGCAGGCTGCAGGTCGCCGAGCAGGAGCTTGCGGCGCAGCCGGAGTTCGGTCACGTCGTGATCAACGACCGGCTCGAGGACGCGCTCGAGCAGCTGACCACCATCGTCTCGCACGAGCTCGGTTGACGCCGCGGGCGCGATCCGCCGGGTAGGCGCGGCGCGGCCCACTACACTGCGAAGTCCACAAGGAAAGGGCAAGCAAACGTGATCTCCCCCCGAATCGACCGGCTGCTGGAGCAGGTCGACTCCAATTACGCCAGCGTGGTCGTCGCCGCAAAGCGCGCGCGCCAGATCAACAGCTACTACCACAACCTGGGCGAGGGAACCTTCGACGAGTTCCCGCCGCCGATGATCGAAACCTCGTCGAAAAACTACCTCACGATGGCCCTCGAGGAGGTAGCAGCGGGGAAGATCAAGTACCACTACCGCTAGGCCCGCCCGCAAGCGCCTCACCAGGGCTTGCCGGCCGGGCGCGCGAGCACTAAACCTCAAGGACCATGTCCCGCATCCTGCTCGGCGTCAGCGGCGGCATCGCCGCGTACAAGGCGCTCGAGCTGGTGCGCCTGGCGACCGCCGCCGGGCATGCGCTGCGCGTCGTGCAGACGCCCGCGAGCCGCCGCTTCGTCGGCGAGGCGTCCTTCGCCGCGCTGAGCGGCGCGCCCGTGCTGCTCAGCGAGTTCGAGCGCGATCCCGCGCGCGGGGCGTTCCCCGACCAGCGCCCACCGGAGCACGAGCCGCTCAGCCATCTCGAGCTGGTCGCTAACGCCGACGTCTATCTGATCGCACCGGCCTCCGCCAACACGATCGCCAAGCTCGCGGCGGGGCTGGCGGACAACCTCCTGACGAGCTGCGCCCTGGCGGCGAGCTGCCCCGTCGTGGTCGCTCCGGCGATGAACAGCAACATGTACGCGCATCCCGCGACCCGCGCCAACATCCAGGCCCTGCGCGAGCGCGGCGTGAGGATCGTCGAGCCCGGCACCGGGAGGCTGGCGTCGAAGGGAGAGCACGGCGTCGGCCGGCTGGCCGAGCCCGCGCGCCTGCTGGCCGCCTGTGAGGCGGCTGCCTCTGAGGCCGCGCCTACGGACGCGCCCGCGCGCAGCGGCAGCCTCAGCGGGGTTGGCGTGCTCGTGACGGCCGGTGGAACGCGCGAGGCGATCGACAGCGTGCGATATATCGGCAACAGCTCCTCGGGGCGCATGGGACTCGCGCTCGCGCAGGCGGCGCAGGCTCGCGGAGCCCAGGTCACGCTCATCGCCGCGAACGTGCCACTGTCCGCCCCGCCCGGGGTGATCGTGCGCCCGGTCGTCAGCGCCGCCGAGCTGCAGCAGGCCTGCGTCGAGGAGTTCCCCCGCTGCGAGATCCTGCTGATGGCGGCGGCGGTCGCAGACTTCAGGCCGGTGGCTGCGCAGGACGGGAAGATCAAGAAGGCCGAGCGCAAGCGGCTGGAGCTCGTGCTGGAGCCCACCGCGGACGTGCTCAGCGGCCTCGCGGCGAGCCGGCGTGACGGGCAGACGCTGATCGGTTTCGCTGCCGAGCACGGCGAGCGGGCGGCACAAGGCGCGCGCGAGAAGCTCGCCGCCAAGGGAATCGATGCGATCGTCGTCAACGACATCTCACGCGCGGACATCGGCTTCGACGCCGACGAGAACGAGGTGACGATCCTCAGCGCGCTCCGCGACGGCTCGGAGCTCGAGGAGCTGCACGTCCCGCGCGCGTCCAAGATCGAGGTCGCGGAGGCGATCCTGGATGCCGCCGAGCGCCTGCGGGCGAGCCGTTAAACTCGTCCGATGGAGAGCGTCTATGACCTTTATCAGCGGGGCTGCGACCTGCTGGACCACGGTGACCATCAGGCCGCGATCGTGCCGCTGAGCAAAGCGCGTGACCTGGAGCCGGACAAGGCCTCGATCCGCGAGGCGCTGGGCCGGGCCCTGTTTCATGCGCGCCGCTATGCCGGGGCAGCAGAGGAGTTCGACGCCGTGGCGCAGAGAACGCCGACCAACGACTACGCGCTGTTCTGCCTGGGCCGCTCGATGCAGCTGCTCGGCCGCCATCGCGAGGCCTGCAAGCCGCTGGCGCTCGCGTGCTCGCTACGCCCGGAGCGCGCCGACTACAGGCTGTATCGCGACCGCGCTCGCCGCGACGCCCAGCGGGCCTGATCCGTCCCTGGGGGCGCGCCCCGATGCTATGCTCGATCAACAGCTTTCGTGCCGGCGTTCACTCGCCGGTAGCAGGACCGAGAGTGGGCGCACGCCCGCTTTTTTTGCGTGAGGAGACAGTTGATGACACCCCTTCAGACAGATATAGAGAGGCGCCTCGCCCAGAGCGATCCTGAGGTCGAGGTGCTGCTCGCCGAGATCGTGGGCGGCCGCTGCCTGCGCGTGTTCATCGACCATCCCGACGGCGTCACGCTCGCCCTCTGCGAGCGCGTCACGATGCAGCTCAACGATCTCCGCGAGCGCTATTCGCTGGAGGTCTCCTCGCCCGGAAGCGAGCGCCCGCTCACCAAGCCCGCCCACTTCCGCCGCTTCGTCGGGCGCCGCGCGCGGGTGCGCACACGTCATCCGCGCACCGTCGCCACCACGGCGCAGTCCGGTGAGCAGACGCCCGTGCGCAGCTTCACCGGCGAGCTGGTGGGCGCCTCCGACGAGGAGGTCACGCTGGCAGCCGACGGCGGCGTCATCGCGATCCCCTATTCGGAGATCCGTCGTTCGAACCTGATCGAGGATTAAAGGAGCCCGTAGCCCCATGTCACGCGAAATCCTTGACGCCATGCACGCGCTCGCGCGCGAGAAGGGCATCGAGCCCGAGAAGCTGATGATCGCGCTCGAGGACGCCCTCCTGTCCGCCTACAAGAAGCAGCCGGGCTCCGCGAAGTACGCACGCGTCGAGATGGACCGCGAGACGGCCGACTTCAGGGTCATCGAACTGATCATCCCCGAGCGCCTCGAGGCGCATCTGATCGTGGAGACGATCGACGAGGAAACGACGATCGACCCCGAGACGGGCGAGATGCGCGAACCCGAGGAACCGGAAATCGATCCGAAGAAGTTCGCCGAATACCGCGACCAGATCGACGAGCGCGACGTCACCCCGGACGACTTCGGCCGGATCGCCGCGCAGACCGCCAAGCAGGTGATCCTGCAGCGGATCCGTGAGGCCGAGCGCGACATGATGTACGAGGAGTACCGCGACCGCGTGGGCGAGCTCATCACCGGCATCGTCCAGCAGTCCGACTCCCGCTACACGCTGGTGCAGCTGCGCGAACGCGTCGAGGCTCTGCTGCCCAAGTCCGAGCAGGTGGAGGGCGAGCGCTACGACCACTCCCAGCGGATCAAGGCCGTGATCAAGGAGGTCTCGCCGTCGACGAAGGGCCCGGCGATCATCGTCTCCCGCCGCGATCCCGAGCTGATCAAGAAGCTCTTCGAGCTCGAGGTGCCGGAGATCGCCGACGGCCTCGTGGAGATCGCCAACGTCGCCCGCGAGCCCGGGTACCGCTCGAAGATCGCCGTCATCTCGCACACGGACGGCGTCGATCCGGTCGGCGCCTGCGTCGGACCGCGGGGCTCGCGCGTGCGCATGGTCGTCTCCGAGCTGCGCGGGGAGAAGATCGACATCATCCCCTTCAACGACGAGCCGGCCCGGTTCGTCGCCAAGGCCCTCTCGCCCGCGCGCGTCCGCGAGGTGCTCGTCGACGACGACGCCAAGCAGGCGACCGTGATCGTCCCCGACGACCAGCTGTCGCTGGCGATCGGCCGTGAGGGCCAGAACGCGCGCCTGGCGGCGCGCCTGACGGGCTGGCGCGTGGACATCCGCAGCGAGACCGAGTTCGCGGCGGAGGAGGCCGAGCACGGCTACGAGGAGGAGGAGGTACAGGGCCGCTGTGCCGCGGTCCTCTCCAACGGCCGGCGCTGTCCCAACGCGGCGCTCCCCAACTCCCGCTACTGCGGCCTGGAAAGCCATCAGGCGCTCGCCAGCATCGCTAGCGACAACGTCGCCGACCTCACGAGCGCCGCCGGCGGGGAGTCCGGCGCGGCGAGCGAGTCCTCCGAGGCTCCGTCACCGGCCGCGAGCGGCGGGACGGACAGCGAAGCGCCGTCACCGACCGATGAGCCCTTGGCCGCCGAGGCCGGCGAGCCGGCTGCGGAGATCGCTCAGTCCCTCGAGCACGGCCGGCAAGAGGCCACCGAGGAGCAGACGACATAGGTGCGCACGTACCCCGGCGCCGTTGCGTGGGCTGCGGCCGGGTGGCGCCGAAGTCGGAACTGATGCGCCTGGTCGCGGCCCGTGAGGGCACGGCCGGTCCCGCGCTGGCGGTCCATGACGCAAGCTCGACGATGCCCGGTCGCGGCGCATATCTGTGCCGCGGCGAGCAACGCGGAGCGCCCGACGCCGGCTGCCTGGCCCGAGCGTCTCGCCGCGGCGCCATCGGCCGCGCGCTGCGCTGCTCGGTGATCGTCCCCCCTGAGGGCCTAGAATCGGTGAGCCGATGAGCAAGAAGCGCGTACACGAAATCGCCAAGGAGCACGGCCTCTCCAGCAAGGAGCTGCTTGAGAAGCTCAAGGCTGCCGGCGTCGAGGCGAAGGCGGCCGCGTCGTCGGTCGAGGAGTCGGTCGCGCTGAAGGTCCTCGACGGCAGCGGCTCGGGCGCCTCCTCGAGCTCCAACGGCGCGCCCGTCGGCGAGAACCCGGTTTCAGCGCCCCCTGCACAGGGTTCTGCGGTCGGCGTCGCCGAGCGTCCCACCCCCACGCAGGCGCCCCCGGCGAGCGACGGCTCGGCCGCGGCGCCCCCGCGGCCCGCCCAGCCCGCGCCGCCCGCCGCCGCCGCGAGCGCCCCGCAGAGCGCGGCCGAGCGGGTGCGCCCGACGCGTGACTCGCGCACCGGCGAGCGAACGCCCGGCGACATAGGGCCCGGAGGCCGCCGACGCGTGGTGATCGACTCGCAGGCCTCACGGCGCCAGCAGACCGGCCCAGCCAACCAGCCCCAGCGGCGCCCGCGCCGCGGACGGCGGCGGCGCGGAACCTACGATGAGACGATCGCCCCGATCGACACCGCTGCCCTCGAGGCAACCGATCTGATCCGGATCAACTCGGGATCGACCGTCAAGGACGTGGCCGAGTACCTCGGCGTGGCCGTCCCGGAGGTGATCAAGAAGCTGATGTCGCTCGGCGAGATGGCGACGCTCACGCAGACGCTGTCCGACGACGCGATCCACGTGCTCGCCGACGAGTTCGAGAAGAAGATCGAGATCGTTCACGCGGCCGACGACGTCGAGCTCGAGCCGGTCTTCGAGGACGCCGAGGAGGATCTGATCGACCGTCCTCCGGTCGTCACGATCATGGGCCACGTGGATCACGGCAAGACCTCGCTGCTCGACGCGATTCGCGAGACGGAGGTGGCGGCGGGGGAGGCCGGCGGCATAACCCAGCACATCGGCGCCTACCAGGTGCACCACAACGACAGGGAGATCACCTTCCTCGACACGCCGGGCCATGAAGCGTTCACCGCGATGCGTGCCCGCGGAGCGCGGGTCACCGACCTCGCCGTGATCGTGGTTGCGGCCGACGACGGCGTCAAGCCGCAGACCGAGGAGGCGATCGACCACGCCAGGGCCGCCGAAGTGCCGATCGTCGTGGCCGTCAACAAGATCGACAAGGAGGGTGCGCAACCGGAGCGTGTCCGCACCGAGATGACCCAGCGCGGCCTGCAGCCGGCCGAGTGGGGCGGGGAGATCGAGTTCGTCGACGTCAGCGCCAAGACCCGCCAGGGGCTGGACTCGCTGCTCGACACGATCCAGGTCGTGACCGAGCTCGAGGAACTGAAGGCGAACAGCAAGGCCGAGGCCTCTGGCACGGTGATCGAGAGCAAGCTCGACCCGGGGCGTGGCCCCGTGGTGACGGTGCTGATCCAGCGCGGAACGCTGAGGGTCGGCGACGCGCTCGTCGCCGGAGCGCACTTCGGCAGGGTCCGCGCGATGCACGACTTCATCGGCGGTCGCGTCAAGCGCGCCACGCCCGGCCAGCCCGTGGAGATGCTCGGTTTCGACGGCGTCCCCGAGGCCGGCGAGCCCGTGCGGGTCGTCGACAACGAGCGGCGCGCGCGCCAGCTGGCCGGAGAGCGCGCCAACCGGCTGAAGACGGAGGCGCTCGCGCGGCGCTCGGGCCGCAAGGTGTCCCTCGAGGATGTCTTCAAGCTTGCGCAGGAGGGCGCGGTCAAGGAGCTCGGCCTGGTCGTCAAGGCGGACGTGGCCGGCTCGCTCGAGGCGCTCGAGGACGAGATCGCGAAGCTGCCGCAGCAGGAGGTCTCCGTCAACATCATCCACCGCGGCGTCGGCGGCATCAACGAGTCCGACGTGATGCTCGCCGCGGCCTCTGAGGGCGTGATCCTCGCCTTCAACGTGCGTCCGGTCGGCGACGCTCGGCAGATCGCCGAGCGGGAGGGCGTCGAGATCCGCTCCTACTCGGTGATCTACAGGGCGATCGATGAGCTGCGCGCCGCGATGCAGGGAATGCTCGAGCCAGCGGAGGTCGAGACGCCACTCGGCCAGGCGGAGGTGCGCCAGCTGTTCCGCGCGTCGCGGATCGGCACGATCGCAGGCTCCTACGTGACCGAGGGACGGGTCACCCGTGGCGCCCGGGTGCGCGTCGTTCGGGACGGGACCGTGATCTACGACACCACCGTGGAGAGCCTGAGGCGCTTCAACGACGACGTACGCGAGGTGAGCAGCGGGTTCGAGTGCGGCATCGTGCTGAGCAATTTCCAGGATCTGCACGAGGGTGACGTGCTCGAGACCTATGAGACGCGCAAGGTTGAGCGCGAGCTGTCCGCCTGAGCGGGAGCATCGCGGCGGCGCCCGCCTCGCCAAGCGCTCAGCGGAGCGTGCGACGTGCCCCCGAAGGCCCGGTGAGTAGGATGAGCACGGCACGTATGCGTCGGGTCGACGAGGTTATTCGTCAGGTCATCGGCGATGCTGTTGCAGCAGATCTGAAGGACCCTCGAGTTGGATTCGTAACCGTGACCGATGTGAGGACCAGCGCCGACCTACGTCATGCTCGCGTATACGTGAGCGTCCTCGGCGACGGCGGAGCGCCGTCCGAGCCCTCCCAGCGCGAGGCGACGCTCGAGGGGCTGCGCAGCGCCCACGGCTATCTGCAGGGGCGCATCGCGGGCGAGCTGCGACTCAAGCGCACCCCGACGCTGGAGTTCGTCTACGACGACACGACCGATCGTGCGCTGCGCGTTGACGCGCTGATCGACGAGATCGGCCGCCCGTGAGCAGCGTGGACAGCACCCAGGCGACCCGCGAGCAGGTGCTCGCACGGATCCGTGAGGATTCCCGCTTCGTGCTCGCAACGCACGAGAATCCCGATGGCGACGCGCTCGGATCGCTCGTCGGCATGCACGGCCTGCTGACGGCGCTCGGCAAGGAGTCGGCGATCTTCATCGCACCCGACGACATGCCCCTCCCTGACGAGTACCGGAACTTCCCGCTCGACGGCCTGATCTCCGCACCGCCGGCGGATGTGGCAGAGCGGACGGTGGTGTTCCTCGACTGCGGCAACATCGACCGCAACTCGGCGAGCGTGCTGCGCGATGGCATGCACCTGCTGAACATCGACCATCACCACGACAACACCAACTTCGGGACGCTCAACTACGTCGTGCCCGAGGCCTGCTGCACGGCGGAGATCATCTGGGACCTGATGCACGACCTCGGCGTGCACCCATCGCCGACGGTCGCCCAGGCGCTGTACGTGGGGCTGATCACGGATACGGGACGCTTCATGTACGAGAACACCGGACCGCGGGCGCACCTCATGGCAGCCGAGCTGATCGAAGCAGGGGTGGACGTGCCGGCCGTCTACCAGCGGCTGTACGAGAACGTTCAGCCCGCGAAGCTCGCGCTGCTGGCGACGGCGCTGCAGCACGTGCAGCGCTTCGACTCCGGCGAGCTCACCCTCTCCTCGCTGAGCGCCGAGGACTTCGAGCGAGCCGAGGCGGAGGAGAGCTATTCGGAGGGGATCATCGACCACCTGCGCTCCGTCCGCGGCACGAAGGTCGCTGGTCTCGTGCGCGAGTTGAGCAGCGGCGATCGCAAGGGCCAGCACAAAGTCTCGCTGCGCGCGACCGACGACGCGGTCGACGTGTCGGCGATCGCCCGTGCACAGGGCGGCGGCGGACACCGCCGGGCGGCGGGCTTCACAACCACGCTCGAGCTCGGCGAGCTGATCGTGTTCCTGCGCAGCCAGATCGCCGCCCAGCTGCACCCCAGCTCCGACGGGCGCGCCGCGGCGACGCTCGTCTGAGGGCTGGCGACATGACGGGCGGTGGCGGTGGCGGTGCGCCGCCCGACGGCGTGCTGCTGATCGACAAGCCGGCAGGGATGACCTCACACGACGTCGTGGCCGCGGTGCGGCGCTCGCTCGGCGGCGCGCGCACGGGACATGCGGGCACGCTGGACCCGTTTGCGACGGGCCTGCTGCTCGTGCTCGTGGGCAGGGCGACCAAGAGCCAGCGGCGGCTGATGGAGCTGCCCAAGCGATATGAGACGGTCGCGCAGCTCGGGGCGCTCTCGAGCACCGGTGACACGGAGGGCGAGATCACGCGAACAGGCCGCATCCCGCCCGACCCGCCGCGGCTGCCCACCGGGGAGGTGCGCCAGCGACCGCCGATGCACTCGGCGGTGAAGATCGAAGGCGAGCGCGCCTATCGGCGTGCGCGGCGCGGCGAGCAGATACAGATGCCCGAGCGCACGGTCACCGTCGAGCGCTTCGCCGAGCTGTGGCGCGAGCCGGCCGCCCCGGGCGAGCTGCCGCGGGCCGGCTACGAGATCGAATGCGGCTCCGGCACCTACGTCCGCTCGCTGATCGCCGACCTCGGTGACGCCTACTGCCTGGCGCTCAGGCGCACGGCGATCGGCCCGTTCGACGTGCGCGACGCCGCCGGGCCGCCGCCACGCGGGGAGCCCTGGAGCGCGCCGGGGCTGATCGCGCTCGAGCACGCACTCGAGCTGGTCGAGGGATTCCATGCTGGCCGCGGCCGGGACTAGGCTGTGCGGCCGTGAAGGTCACACGTCTGCCCGATGTCGAACGTAGAGCACGAAGCGTGGCGGTGGGCACCTTCGACGGGGTCCATCTCGGCCATCGGGTCGTGATCGAGGGCTCGGAGAGCGTGCTCACGTTCGATCCGCATCCCGTCTCGGTGGTGGCTCCCCAGCACACGCCGAAGCTGTTGACGACGCTCGAGCGCAAGGCCGAGCTGATCGCCTCGCTCGGCGTGCAGGAGCTGATCGTGATCCCCTTCGACGCCGGGTTTGCCAGACGCTCGGCCGGCGAGTTCATCGACGACGTGCTGGTCGGCACGCTCGGAGCGACGCGGGTGGCGATCGGGGAGAACTTCCGCTTCGGCCATAAGGCACAGGGCGACACACGCCTGCTGGCGGCCGACGGGCGCTTCACCATCGACGTGCGACCGCTGCTCGAGGTGGACGGCGAGATCGTCTCCTCGAGCCACATCCGCGGGCTTGTGCTCGCCGGCGAGGTGGCCGAGGCAAATCAGCTGCTCGGCGCTCCCTTCCAGCTGGCGGGCGAGGTGGCCCACGGCGACAGGCGCGGGCGCGAGCTGGGCTTCCCAACCGCCAACCTGGTCCCCGACGAGGCGCTCGTGCTGCCGGGTCATGGGGTCTACGCCTGCCGGGCCAACGGCCTTCCTGCGGCCGTAAGCGTCGGCGTGCGCCCGACCTTTCAGACCGGCCGAGGCGAGTTGATCGAGGCCTACATCCTCGATTTCGATGGTGATCTCTACGGCAGCGAGCTGCGGGTGGACTTCCTGCAGCGGCTGCGGGGGGAGCGGCGCTTCGAGAGTCCGCAGGCTCTGATCGAGCAGATGCAGCGCGATGTGCAGGACACGCGGGCGATCACGCAGGCCGCTCCGGGCGGCTGAGCGTCTGCTACCGTCACCGCCTGTATGACGGCGATAACCACAGAGCGCAAGCGCGAGATCGCAGCGAAGTTCGGAGCCGACGAGAAGGACATGGGCTCCACCAAGGTGCAGGTCGCGCTGCTCACCGAGCGCATCAACCACCTCACCGAGCACCTGCGCGAGCAGAGCAAGGACCACAGCTCCCGCCGGGGCCTGCTGATGCTGGTGGGACGCCGCCGGCGCTTCCTGGACTACCTGCAACGCCGCGACCTCGAGGGCTATCGCGCTCTCATCAAAGAGCTCGGCCTGCGCAAGTAACGCCTGGACGGTTTTGTGTCCGTAGTAGCCCCCGGAGCCCCTGCGCCCAGCTTCAGGCTTGCGCGCGGAGACGGCGGCGGCTTCACCGAGGAGGACCTTCGCGGCCAGACGACCGTGCTGGTCTTCTACCCCTTCGCCTTCAGTCCCGTCTGCACCGAGCAGCTGCAGCTGTATGAGTCCGACCCCTCACTGCTCGGCGAGCTCGCCGAGAAAGGAGTGAGGCTCTACGGTGTCTCCTGCGACTCCACCTGGGCCCAGAGCGCCTTCGCCGAGAAGCTCGGCGTGAGCAGTGAGCAGCTCTCGGATTTCGAGCCCAAGGGCGCCACATGTGCGGCCTTCGGGGTCTTGCACGAGGGCGGCTTTCCGCAGCGGGCGCTGGTCGTGATCGGACCGGACGGAATCGTGCGCTGGAGCTATCAGGCTCCCTCACCGGGCGACCTGCCCGGCGTTGAGCTGCTGCGGGAGGGCCTCGACGCGGCCTTCGCCGCGGGCGCCTAGAGCGGGCGCCAGACAGGCCCAGGCTCCTCGACCGGAGGGGGGCCGGGGCCCTCGCCCCCGAGCCGGACGGCGTCACGGCGTCCGCTAAGCTGCGGGGGTTCGGAAAATGAGAAAAAAGAACAGGACCGCCGACCGACGGGCGGAACAGGAAGGCAGTGAATATGAGTAGCGATGCCGTTACGCGGATCTCCGCGGAGATCGCCGGCAGCGAGATCTCGTTTGAGACCGGCAGGATGGCCAAGCAGGCCTCCGGCGCGGTGGTGGTTCGTCAGGGCGACACGATGGTCCTCGCGACCGCCGTCGCCGGAAGCGTCCGCGATGTCGATTTCCTCCCACTGACGGTCGACGTCGAGGAGCGGATGTATGCCACGGGCAAGATCCCGGGTTCCTTCTTCAAGCGCGAGGGCCGTCCGGGCGAGAAGGCGACGCTGACCGCTCGCATGATCGACCGTCCGCTGCGCCCGCTCTTCCCCAAGGACTGGCGCTATGACACCCAGCTCGTCGCGATTCCCCTCTCGATCGATCACGTCCACCCGTACGACATCCTTGCCATGAACGGAGCGTCGGCGGCGTTGATGATCTCCGACATCCCGCTCCCCACGCCGGTCGGCGCAGTACGGATCGGCAAGGTCGACGGCAATTTCGTCGTGAACCCGAGCGAGGAGGCCCTGGCCGCCTCCTTCGGCGCCTCCTCGGGCGAGGAGGGCCTGGAGGAGGGCCGCTCGGACCTCGACCTGATCGTCGCCGGCACCGAGGACGCCATCCTGATGGTCGAGGCTGGCGCCAACGAGATCCCGGAGGCCGAGATCCTCGATGCGCTGGACATCGCGCACGCCGAGATCAAGAAGCTCTGCGCGCTGCAGCGCGAGCTGGCGGAGAAGGTGGGCAAGGAGAAGAAAGCCTTCGTGCCGGTGGAGGTCGACCCCGAGCTGCTCTCGCAGATCCGCGCGTCTCACGGCGCGCAGCTGGACGACGCCACCCAGGTCGAGGACAAGCTGGAGCGTCAGGAGGCCACCAAGGCCGTCGAGACCGCCATCCTCGAGCACTATGCGCCGGCGTCGCCGGACGGTGCGTCCGAGGAGCAGTTTGCGAGCGTCAAGGCCCGCCGCGCCGCCGCGCAGCTGGCGTTCGACAAGCTCGAGAAGTCGATCATCCGCGAGCGCATCGCCGTGCACAAGAAGCGCCCGGACGGCCGCGCCGAGAACGAGATCCGCGACATCACCATCGAAGTGGGCGTCACGCCTCGCACGCACGGCTCGGCGCTGTTCACGCGCGGGCAGACGCAGGCCCTCAGCGTCGCGGCGCTGGGCACGCTCAAGGAGGAGATGCGCCTCGACACCCTCGGGCTCGAGACGAAAAAGTACTACTGGCACCACTACAACTTCCCGCCGTTCTCGGT